>NZ_VMLG01000038.1:0-31090 GCF_013276565.1 Streptococcus sp. 53 | reverse complement strand
AAACAAAAAAACCGCAAGCCTGAGCCTGCGGTGAGTAACTATTCTTTGTCTTTGTTTTTATTTCGATTATTCCCTGTAAACAAACTAATTAGCCCTAGTGCAGTTGTTCCAGTTAAAAAACTACCTGCAATTTGTTTACCTGTTGCTATTAAGTAAATTCCACCAATAGTAACAACGAGGGCGATTAAAAAGCCAAATAACTGTCCCAATTTATGAGAAGTAATATTCCCTGATAAGTATTTATCTTCCATAGCCCTACGATGTTGGCTCTCTGCAATACCATTATCAATAATCTTTTGAACAGCACCCGGATATAGCTCTTTATATCCTTTGAGAATATCTGGATGAGGTAGGTCACCTTGATAGATTTCCAACTTCTGTAAAACTACTTGACGCTGTTCATGTGGTAATCGCTCGACTTCATCAACGATATTATTGACTTCAATCAAATCTTTATTCTCGGTATCCAAATTTCATTACCTCTTTCTGAATGCCCATCGTTGATTTCTTGTAATCACTTTTGACTTTCTTCCAGTCTGGGACTGTATCAGCTTTTACTTTTGGAATGTTCTGGTTAAAGCTAAAAATAGGCAATACAATTGCTGTCATACCAAGTAAAAAAGACTTTAAGTATTGAGGCTGTTTTGTATTTTTTAACATACCAAATTCCTCCTACTCGCTCCATAATATTTTTTGAATTAACTTGATTATGACATCTTTCTTTAAAAAAGTCAGTCTTTCTTACTCTTTTTAACAAAAAAATCCCCACAAGAACGAGTCCTGTGGGGTAGATACACATTTTAGAAAAGTTTTCCTTTCATTTTATTTTTTAAAATTATTTAACTGTAATCAAGCCGTCTGGCTCAACTGCGAACTCTGGCTTGTCTGCCATTGTTCCGTCTGGTTTGAGGTAGTACCAGCCTGTTCCGTCTGCGGACTGGACGAAGGCGTTTGATACCATAGCACCTTCTTTACCGTCTAGGTAATACCAGGTATCCTTGTACTTGACCCATCCTGTCTTCATAGCGCCCTCTGTGTCAAAATAATACCACTTATCAGCGATTTTCTTCCAGCCTGTAGCCATTTCGCCTGACTGGTCAAACCAGTACCAGTTGCCGTCTGTGTGCTTCTTCCAGCGGTCTGCAAGCATATATCCTGAACCGTCAAAGTAATACCAGGTACCATTGACTTTCTCAAACTTATCTTTTGGATAAAAGCCGTCTGAGTGTACATACCAGGTGCCAGTATCGTTCTGTTGCCATCCTGCTTCAATCGTCAAGCCGTTTTCAATATCCTGCTTAAACTGCTCACGGCTAATACCCCATTTGGCAAGATAAGGATAAGGGTCAACGTGGTCTGAGTTGTTATTAGGTTGGTTATTGGTACAGTATTCATGCGTTTTGATACCTGCCAAGTCGTCTGTATCAAGCGTGTTCGGCAAACCTGCTTCATCTGCTAGATTTCGTAGCAATTCGATATAAAGGCGATAGTCTGTCATGAACTCTTCTTTAGTTGAATGGCTTTCAATCAATTCAACTGCGGCATAGGTTTCAGTATTCCAACCACCCCCAACGTCCCACATTCCCTTGTTTACAGGACCTACCTGCATGACACGGCCATTTCCAACGACATGAGAAAAGAACCCAAGTCCAGGGTCCTTTCTATAGTGGTAGTCCGCCTCATTTTGAGCAGTTGAGTTGCGGTTGCCTGTTGAGTGGGCATGTACTTGACGGAAAGGCTCAAACCCAACAATCGGCAAGTCTGTACGTAGTCTGCTTGTATCGATATCCATACCTACTCCCTCCAAGCGTCATTCATCTGCTTCACAGCTGACTCTACAAAGGTGTCTAGGTCCTTGTCAGTCATGCTGATGTTGTATTTTGTCAGCTCTGCACGGATTTTAGCACGAGCCTGTGCCAGTTTTTCATCTCCCTTGTAGCCTGTTTCAGTAGCGATCTGCTCAACTGCATTGACTGCATTTTTAGCTAGGATTTCAGCGATTTTTACAGCTTTCTCTCCGCCTTTTCTCAAAAGATAGTCTTTCACTGCTTTCACGATACTGCCTATTGCTACTGCTAAAAAGCCTGTCGCAAAAGCGATAATAAATTCATTAAATTGTGTCATATGTTTTTCCTTTCTTATTCATAGTAGAATGTGATATCAAGGCTAATATACCCCGTTGTGACTCCTACGCGTTTGAAGTTTTCAATTGTTTCGCTACTCAAATTAAAAATGTATGAACTATTAGAGATATACGGCGAATCTGTCGTGATTAACGGGAATTCGCTAGCACCTATTCTTACTTTTGTTATTTTCTTATCTCCAAGAGTTGTTTTTATATCTCTATTAGATACCCAAATACTATAATCTTCATAAAAATGGAGAGTCACATCTTTTATGGTAACACTTTTCAAACCCTCCCACACCAACCTATCACCAATATATCTCTTGACAATCTCTCTACTTCCTAACATGATTCTTACTCTATCTCTCATAGCTTCACCTACTTAAAAATATCGTAAATCGTGTGAGGGTCTTTGGTAGTAATAGCATCGTACTGCTCTTGCGTACCTGCCCAATAGTTGAGTGCCTGCGAACCGTTCTGATTGACAATGTTCTGACCAGGAGCTCCCGTCGCTCCTCGTTCGCCATCGTTGATATTATCCAAATGAGTGAAAGCAGAGGCTTTTAAACCTCTGTAATTCACTTCAATGCGAACTTCAAACCAGCCACCAGAGCGCTGAGTAGCATTCCACTGACCAAATTTACCATTTGCATCAGGCGTTTGATTTCTCAAAACACCCCAGCTATTATTCCCAAAACCTCTGTAGTAGTAATCAAGAGTATAGCCACTCGTGACTGTTTCGCCATCGTAGAATACATCCGCAAACAGATTCAGTTGACTAGTAGAGCCATTCTTATAAGAGCCCTCAATACGAACGCTGGCATTCAAACTATGCCCGTTATCCCCTTTTAAGCTTTCTCTCTGGCTGGAGGTCAGATTGTCAAATGACGGGCGATTTTCCAAGGCGGAAATCCTAGCCTTGATTGGGATATCATTGTACAACTCCCATTTTTGGGCATAAGTAGACAAGTCTTGGTGGGAGGTCAAGTAGCCTTTCTCTTCCAGCTCCGCTTTTGTAACGAGGGTTTCTGGATTGACTCTCGGTCTACTCTCAAGGGAGCCCAGTCTTTCCTGGACTTCCCTATCCTTTAACTCTGAATCTTCTTTGATTGCCTTGACATCCCTACCAATAGCTGTTGCTAGATTTTCAAGGTTACTCATAGCACTCACGCTTTCGCTGCGTTATAGGTTGCGACCAAGTCAACATTGGCAATCTGGTCTACACGTCCGCTGACTTCAGTTACTTTGCCAAGAAGTGCGCCGTTTTCGTCTTGTCCCATACTTGTGATTTTTTCCGCAATTTCTTTCAGTGTGTCAAGATTTTCAGGGGTACCTTCTCCCAAGATTTCAGCTTTAACTTCCGTTTTAGCTTGAGTGACTGCCTGAGAGATAGCTTGCGTCATTGCTGAAGTTTCTACTTTAGTGCTGACGCTTTGCTTCACTTCCTTGATATCTTCCCCCACTGCCTGCGCAAATGCTGTTAATTTTGTAGTATCCATTTTGTGTTACACCTTTCCTAAATTGTAATAAAAGAGTAGGTCTGGAAATTCCGGACATACCCCACCATCTGTTACTGTTTTTTCTGCAAGTTGTTTCTCAACTTCTTTTGCAATATCCAGCTCTTTTAAAGCATGGACTTCTTCAGTGACCAATTCTTTATCTGAGGCAACTATCTGGATATGGACAGATTTATCACTGGGGAAAACATAGCCTCCAGCCGTGATTTCCAAGCGATAACTCCCAATGGGCAAGATAGCGTCCAGATGAAAACTCACACCTTGACTGGTAACAGCTACCTGCTTCTTCCACTGGTAGCCCTCCTTGGTCAGACTGATCAGCGCCTCCTCCCCTTCCAGAGAGGAGATGACTTGGTAGTCTTCGTCTAAGAGGGCAAAACCAAAGGTGGAAGCCAAGTCCCCTTGCTTAATCAGGTGCCCACCGTCAATCTGTGCGAGATTGGTCATATTGAGATTACAGACCATTCTGCACCTCTTTCTCATCTTCAACCAAGATGTCTTCCTTAATCTCCAATTTCTCAAAATCGCTAAATAAACGATCTATGTAGCCATTACCTCCTAAAGCCTTGTAGCTTTTGTGCAGACTTTCCACTAGTGAAAATTCGTCTTTTGAAGTGAACCCTCTACGAATAGCCCGTCGCATATCACGGTCAAGGCGCAACTTCATAGTATTTAGATGCGCCTCGTCGTGCACTTTTAGCTTTTCCTGTACTTCATCGATTTTGGAATTGCTATCTTTAGCGGTAGTCTGGACATCTTTAATCTGTTTCTTGACATCGGTTAGTTCCGAGACAATTTTATCTGTTTCTTCTTTGGCTTTTTTCGGTAACCGATAGCTTATCCAAGCAATGATTGTTGGAGTTAGCACTGGCATTACGCTAGTGAAAAAGTGTTCTATTTTCTCAAAGACGTCCATAAGCACCTCTCTAGTTCGCCAAGTGGCTCAACCCAAGGCGTTCCAATTCTTTGCGTACACGATCTCGGAAGCGTTTATTGACGAATGAAAAGTCAATCGCTTCACGTTTAAGCAAGTTAATGTACATGTCGATTTTAGCTTGGTCTAATGTAATCTTACTCATTGTTGCTACCTCCATTGTTTTCACTAGTGCTTTCTTCGCTTGTCGGTGTAGGAATTTCATGTTCTGTCTCGCTTTCTGTTGGTTGTTCTACTGCTGGTGCAGGTTGGATAGACGCTTCTGCTACTGGTTGTTCAGTAGTTGGTTGCGGTTGCGCTGGTTCAGATACGACCACGTTAGGAACTCCGTTTGTAGCCATTTCTGTAGCTGGTTGGGGTTCTGGTTGAACCGGTGGAGTTACCGGAGCGGATTCAACAGAGTGTGTTTCTGCCTCAGCAACGTGAGGCGCTTCCTTATGTCCATCTGCTTCGTCCTCATGCTCATGATCAATACCGTTGTGTTTCTCAAGCACTTCCAAGCGTGCAAAGATTTCCTCGATATCGTCAGTATTATGCAAGCTGACCTTCTGCATACCTTCCATAAGTTGATTCGCTTGTTCAAGTGCTGCAGTCGTTTTAGCCAATTGTTCTTGGTTCTTGACAATGGCGCTGGTTGGGTCTAACTCAGTTCGTAGAATCTCTTTGACTGCCTCAATGAGCATTTCGTCTGTATCACCCAAATGGTCACCGTCTAATTCACGAGTGAAAAAAGTAAACGGCTTGTCACATTGAATAGAGACTTCCGTCTTGCCAACTCTAAAAAATTTATTTACTAATACAAATTCCATGTTTAATGTTCTCCTGACTATTTAAAATAAAAGTATAGTGAATCGTTTCTAGTGACATTACTTTTGAATACTTGTCTTTGATTATCGTCTTTAAATGAGATATAGAGCGCACTTCCTCTACTGTAATTATCTGGCCTTGTATCCCTATCGTACAACCGCGCATACTTCGCATAAACAGTTGTAATTGTATTGTTCTGGTGCTTAATCCGTACTTTAACATCATTTACTTTGCTCTCGTCACGATATTTATTGTTGAAATCACTTAAATCTATTGAATCAAAAATCAAATAGTCTTGTGATTCAAACGGAGTTCTTAGATTCCGGAAATATCCAACATAGACCCATTTCTCCCAAACCAAACGATTACCAACATATCGTTCTATAATCTCATGTCCTCCGACATAGATTCCTTCTCTTGTAGCCATAATACCACCTACTCATACACATCATAGATTGTGTTGGGATCTTTGGTCCGGACTGCTTCGTATTGGGCTTTCGAACCATACCAATACTTCATTTGCTGGTTTCCGTTTTGGTTTACAAATTTATTCGCGATCACTTCGGACGGTGTACTTGGAATCCCAAGCGCTGACCTGTTTACTCGCAAAACACCCGAACTATCGACTGTAATCGTTGAGTTATCAGGTCTGACAACTCCGTTTGAACCAGCTGTTGCGGTTGAGGGAGTTGGACTCACTCCGTTTTTAAAAGTCTGCACAGACACTTTTTTCAACCCACGCCCATCATGAATCATGATGTTGTCCGAGTTGTTAACCTGACTAGCCTGTGGCAAATCAGTTACTTTTCGTGTCTGTGTACTAATTACTGCCATGTTATACCTCCATAATATATTTCCAATCAGCAACAATCACACGGCCGTTTTCATCAGCAAGTAAGGTATGTTCTGTACCGTCTTCCGTACGAATCGGAGCAGTGAAATCATTCTGCAAGAACATGTACTCGATAGCGTTTAGCCTATCTTCGTGCTCCTGAAACTCACGCTTTAAAGCCTCTACAGACTCATAACTTGCTTGTCTAACGTTATCTACGTTACCCAGACCAACTTGGTGCTTTGTAACGCTATGTGGATTGTTGTGATTGTTTAAGTGATTTTGAAAATCTTGCTTACTAGCCTGTTCTACGTTAGTAACATTCCCTAATCCCACCTGTTGCTTAGTGACACCGTGTGGATTGTTGTGGTTTTGGATGTGACCTGTAAGGTCAACCTTCTCGGCCTTGTTTTTAGTGACCTCGTCAATTTTTTCAGGCAGACCGTCGATGTCTGCAACCTTGTGCCTGTGACTTGCGTCGGCTTTCCCATTCCAGCGTGTCCGTTCCTGGTCAGAAACGTGACGGGCAGTGTCTTCAATATGATTATCGATATTGGTTTGTAGCTTTCTTTCTGTCGCTTTCAATTCAGGGACAGTTGCATAAACCAAGTCAGTCGCATTGTATTGAATGGTAATCTGACTATTCTTGCTAATAGTTGTATTGAAATCATAATCTCGATATACATAAGCAGATGTTTTAGGTGGAATCACATCTCCCTGTTCTGCCCAAGTATACATGTACATGAATTCTTCGTGATTTCCACGTTTTGCAAATACACCGATTTCGTTCACAATCATTTCACGCTCAATCCGTGAGTTATCAAACCTCGCTGTGAGACGAATCGTATCAGCTGCATCAGTCGATAAAGACTGTGCCACTTGCAAAGAATGAACAACTTGTACGATATTGTTTTTCTTGCCAATGTCCGTCCGATGCCGGCCACTACCCAAAGCTATTCGAGTGAAAACCAGTGGTTCTCTATTTTGAATCGCTAGAGCCGTTTCACTGATTGCTTTATCGGTCACAATAGGCTGGATAAAATATCCCATTTATTTCCTCCTATTCAAATTGAACTGAACGAATGTCTCTAAACGTGTGAGCACCGATATAAATCGCGTTCATCATAGGTGCTTCAACTGAGAATTGGATTCCTAAATGAGCAGGGATCAATTCACGCACATACTTTAAAAAACGGTTCAAATATCCAGTTGGCAGTTCTCCTAAAAATCGGATATGTACCGCCGAACCTTTGACCGTTACTAAGTTGTTGACATTCGTAAAGCTCTTTGTAATTTTTTGTAAACTCACTGAGTTGATTTTAATTTTGGAAGAAATTAAAGTGATTAGATACCGCCTTCGTTCTTCCAAATCAATTGTTTTCGGTTTCACCTGAAGGGCCTTTTCCCAACGGGTAATCCAGTCTTCCGTCGCTTCTGGCAACAACATCGACCGTCTGGTATCAAAGATTAAGTCTGTAATCAATTCCAGCTCTGGAATTTCAGTTTCAAACAAATCGTTGATGGTTGGATCTAAGACCTCTGGCAAAGCCGATAACATACGATATCTAACTTGTGACATTGATAGTTACCTCCGCTAGTTTAGGAAGCATGTTGGTAGAAAGTTCAATACTTTGTTCCCTGTCATTCAACAAAATACGGTCCACATCTCGAACCCCGTTAATTCTGTCAATGATTGTGGCAACTTTATAGTTCCGAACCTCTTTCTCTTCAAATGCTTCTTCACGTAAGTATTTAATGAGTTGTACTCTCGCCTCATTCTTGATTGTTTCGACATCTACATCTTCATCAATCTTGATAGTTGCAGTAATACGAACGTCGTAACCACTTACAGACTGCACTGTCACATAAGCACCGATTGGAGCAACGCCTAATCCGTGGCCACTCGGTTCAGGATCCAAGTAATTCTTGAACTTATTTACAAGTTCCGAACTAGCTTCGTTACCGTCAGCATCCGTAATAGATACACGTACTGTATTCTCGCCTTTCCAAAGTGGCTCTACCAAGGCTGAACCAACACCAACAAACTCACTTGCCCATTTCTTGTATTGGGCAATATTCCCGTTTAAGGTCGGTGTTTTCAAGTACTCAATGGTACGCTTACGGAGTTGTTTATCCGTCTCTTCGTCTTCTCCTACGACAATAACAGAGCCGATTTCTGCCCCTTTAAAACCATTCAACACATCAATATTGATGAGTTGACCTCTTACATAATTGGGAGCATTTCCGACTTGTTCAGCTACTACGCTATACTCGAATCCAGAGCGGCGTTCCAAAACACGGAAATTATACTCACTATTAACCACGCTGAAACGGGTTCCGAGTGGGATTTCCTGTTTGAACTGAACCAATCGAACTGATGCCGTGGCCGGCAAGCGTTCAACTCCGAACTGCCTACACAAACGAGTTAAGAAAATTCCTGTACTCGTATCTAAAAAGTTGACTTCCTCATACGATTTTAAAACCGTATACTGAATAGCAACTTCTCGAGCTGCAGGCGCAACTAAATTGTACAAGACAGATCCTTGTCTTTTGTCATACTTATCATCAAACAAGGCCAGCATATCCTCTAAAATTTCTGGATATGTTTTTACCTTTATCATCGTTTCACCTCCAAATCCATTTCAAATGTTCCAAAATCACTATCAACCACGAACTGCACATAAAACTCATCTTTCTTTACCTTAGTAGAAAAAGAGTGAGCCTCATGAATCCTGTCATCTTCATACAGGGCTTCTTTTATACGTCGTGCGATATCCATCTGGGCATAATCCATATCCCCACCAAATAAAGCGTCTAACTCAACACCGTAGCGATGATCATAAATCGTATAGATGAACCGTTCAGTCGTCAGCATTCGTCTGATTGATTGCTTCAGAGCATGAATGCCATCTGTTTCTAGCAAGATATTGGTTTCATCTAGTGTTAAGCTAGGCTGTTTCTTAGCTTCAACAACATTTTTAGCGATATTTAAAAAGTTTGTTTTAGGAGTACTCATTCATCAGAACCCCCTTTCACTTTGCGCTTGTAGTGGAATATCTTCTTGTACAAGACATAATAAAACCCTCCACCATCTTGTCTGATGAGATGAAGGGTTTGACCTACGTACTCAGGATCCAATGCTTCATCGGTCCATGTGACGGCGAGCATAGAATCATCCAAAATCAACTCATTGGTCAATTGGATTTTGAGTGGAGAAACCGATAAAACGACACCAGTCGTTATCTTTGCGAACTGGCGATTTTCAATGAAATTACTAATCAATTTCTTTAGATTTTCTATTACTTCCATCTACTCACTTCCTGCCATAAATAATTTAATTTCCATCGTGTGCTTTTCATCGCTAAAAGAATGAGTTGCCTCTTCAATGACATACCACCCTTTCTTCTCAATATCCTTAACATCCACATAGACTGCATGACCTGCTAAAAAGTCAATACTTCCAATATCAGCTTTCAGACTGAACGTTTCTTTGGGACGGTTTTTCATCTTCAAGAGCATTTCGCCCCATTGCTTTATTTGCCCCTCAGTCGCTTTCTCATCCACTTTTTTCATGTACTGGAGTTTTCCCCAAGCTCCGATATTGTAGCTGTCCTGATAGATGTAGACTTCTCTCTTTTTGGTTTCTTTGTTCTCTTGGATCAAGCGGACAATATTAGCACTATCCTCAATCGAACCTTCAAACTCAAAGCTAGACATAAAGGATTCATTGCCTATAATGTACTGGATTGGTAAGTTTTTCGGAGTTGTTAGTGTCAACTCTCCGAACTTGTCATACAAAACCAACAATTCTCCACTTTGTACCAAGGTCTCGTCCATAGCCTCCTGGATAATATCCAGAGCCTTCTTATCTTCCTTCAACTGAGGGGATAAGGTCACGGATGGGGCTTTTAGTTCCCCAATCTTCAAATCAAAATCTCCTGCGATTGCTGAGACAATTTGATTGACGTTTTTATCCTTGGCAACAAAGTTGATATTGCGTAGTAAGTACTTTATCTGATCATGGAAGGTCAAGGTTGTTTTAGTGTCTTTTTCGTACTTGATTTTCGTCAAATAACCAAAGAACACCTCTTTATCATCTAGCTTAAAAGCGAGCGGAGAACCATATTCAAAGGCTACTTTTGTAGAGTTGTATAAGGTAATCTCCACGCTCCAAGCTGACCCTTTTCTAGTTGTCTTGAATTCGACCTTTTCAGACACAGTTGCTAAATCCCATGTATCTCCAGTTTTATTGTTCTGATAGAATAATTGCATCATGGTATCACAAACTCCTGTCCAGGATAAATCCAATGAGGGTCTTTGATTTTGTCTTTGTTGGCTTCGTAGATTTCAGTATATCGGCTGCCATCTCCGTAAAAGGTCTGTGCAATCCCCCAAAGAGTATCACCGCTTACAACCGTATGGCTTTTTTGAGCAGGTTTCTCAGTCGTAGGGCTACGTTCTTCAGTAGCTTTCGCCTGCGGTTTCTTTTTAGTAGCCTCAAGTGCTTGCTTGTCTTTGATGGTGACCTTTCGTGGTTTGTGAGACCGATATTGTAAGAACTTAATCTTATATATCAGGTCATTTTCATATCCTGTTTTGGTAGAGACATCGAACTGTTCCACTAGAAATTTCCCGTTAATAGCAGAACCAAAAGCACCCCCAATCATGAGTTGAATGGGAGTGCCTTCCGTCTTAAATTTACGAATAGATGATACAAAGGATTCTGGAGAGACACGGCTATTCCGTTGGTAGTTTCCGTCGTATCTTCCGCTAGGAATAAAGGATTCAAACTCAATCGATTGAAGCTCTGGATTTCCGACAAGCGGAACGTTACCAGTATCGATGATGGCGACTGTCTCAATTCCTTGTTTGTCCTCCAATTTGATTTCTTCTGGATTCACTGGCAATTTAATGCCTTCAATAAATATAAACATCTGCTACCTCCCTCCTAGTAAGCCATAAGTCCGTCAGCGCCATTATTCAAAGCGTCTACAATCGTTGCATTCAAATCATCCAATACGTTGGCATACTGGCCAGCGTTGTTAATGGAGTCGATGTTGGTGACAATCTCTGGCTTCAAGGTAATAAAGTTCTGTTGCCACTTCATTGTCGCAACGTCCTTAATCAGCTTGATGTATTCATCGTCCAGTTTGATTTCATCTTCAATCTTGCCGACTTTGTCTAATTTACCACCTGTAGGATTATGACCGCCGCCTTTTCCTCCGTCGCCTTGTCCAGGTACTGAACTTACTGGGCTTAGTTCGTAAGGTGTTTTTCCTTGGTCGCCCAAGAAATTGTTTCCTGCACCGTTGGCATCACCAGCTCCTTTGAAAAAACCACCTACAGCTTTGTCAATACCTTTACCGATTTCATACCCTTTATTAAAGGCTCCCATTCGGTCTCCAAGTTCAAGATAACCCAGTTGTGGAGTGTCAAGGTGCGGAGTTTCTAAACTAGCTTTGTGTTGTTTGAGACCATCTGCCAAGTGCAGACCTTCAAAGGTTTTTTTAACTGGTTTTTCCATGCTGTCAATGGCGTTCGCAATATCACCGGCAAAGTTCGTCCGACCAAGAGAAACCGTTCCAACAGCGCTTAGATTTAGACCGAACCCATTTAAGAAGCCAATCATTTTATTAAAGCCACCAAGAACAGAGTTAATCATACCCTCGACTGCACCGATAACACTATTGACCATGCTATCAACAAATCCTGCAATAGCGACAGCCATATCACGGCCGCCTTGGGCAATATCGTACCAAGCGCTTTGAACTTGGAAAGACATCTCGTTCCATAAGTTAACAGCACCAGTAACAAACCAGTCGATAAAGTCTAAAATACCTATCAAAATAGTTAAGATAGCCTGATAGAGGAACATCCAGAATGCTATTGCTGTATTCACATACCAAAAGACGCCTTGTAGCATCATATTGATCACCCAGATAGCTGCATTGGCAATAATAAGAAGTATATTCCAAATGGTCATTCCTAGGTAAAATATAGCCCCTATGATAATTCCTGTGGCTGATACGGCTGCGCCAGTAAGATTGTTAAACCATGCAACCAAGGCATAGAATAGACCAATTAGGATGATGACCGCCATGACAATCAACATGATTGGGTTCATTGCCATAACTGCATTAAAACCAGCCATTGCTGTTTTAGCCACGTTGGTAGCGATACTAAATAGTTTAGTGGCGATTTCTGCTGCGTTCATTGCGACTATATAAGTACCAATAGCGATTGCTACAGCAATAATAATCGGTTGAATCACGGACCAGTTATCAGCCACAAATTGAGCAATCGGAGCTAACATACTCCAAACAGCCCCAATCATATCCATAGCAAAAATAACCGCTTGAACGACATATTGAAGCACCGTGGCTACAATTTGGGCAAATTGTTGGAAAGCTGACGAGTTCACTATCTGATTTATCTTAATCGATATTGGCTCAATCGCCTTGGTCACAAAGTTCAGGAAGTTCTGCCATGCCCTGCCCCAAGTTAGGGGCATATTGCGGAATTGCTTGTCAATCGTATCGCTTGCTTCCAGCATGGCAGTTTTGACAATGTCGGCCGTAATCTTCCCGTCTGCTCCAAGTTTCTTAACCTCGCCACGGCTAACGCCTAACTTGTTTGCGATGGCTTGGATTAAGGCTGGTGAAGTTTCAGCAAGAGAACGCAACTCGTCACCCTGCAACTTACCACTAGCCATAGCCTGAGTAAGCTGAAGCATGGCACTTTTTTGTTCTTCAATGCTTGCGCCACCAACAACAAAGGATTTGTTCATAGTTTCCAAAAAGGCAATTGTTTCGCCGTTGTTTTGGAAAACATCGCCAGCTTGCATCCTCATCTTAGCGACGCCGTTCGCCGTGGTTGTATAGGCTGAACCTGTACGCTGTGCTGATGTATAGATAGACTTTTGTAGTTGCTCTGTCGTCTGCGTACTGTCTCGAATCATATCTAAACGGGCGTGCATATTGGCATACTCGTCTGACATGCCTATAGCTTGCTTGGTAATTTTAGTAACCGCAATACCAGCTAAAGCAGTCTTTAGCAAACCTTTCAAAGATACTAACCTACTTAGTTTGTTAGAAGCATTATTAGAGGCATTCCCTAAATCTCTTAGAGCCAGTTCTTCTTTTTTGAGCCCTGCAGCTGCTAGAGTTGCACTATTTACAAATCTACCGTTGACATCAATTACTCGCCCAGCTTTATTGACAAAATATTGACCAGAATCACCAGCTTTTTTCATAGCCGACTCTTGAGCCTTCATGGCTTTATCTATGCCAGAACCTGCGTTTTTGACACGCTCCATAGTCGCATAGATTTTATTTAAAGTGCCTGTGACTCTATCGGTCAAAGACATGGTTGTTTGTATATTTGCCAATAGAATCACCTCACTTCTTCATCGCTTTTTTACGTTGTTTCGCCTCTTCATGCATGACTGCAGCGAAAAAGGCTTTTTCTTCTACATCCATATTCACAAATTCACTAGGGCGAATGTAATAGTTTACGAGGGCGAAGTAGGCAAGTTGTGCCTCCGCGTCCTCTTTTATTAGTTTTTTGCCTCGTCAACCTTGTCTTGGAATGTTTGGTTAATACCGCTGAGTTCGGTCACAGCTTCCAAAATCAAGGCGCTTTCGCCCCAATTGAACATGGTACCGAATAACTCAGAAGCTCCCATCGCTCCATACGAATCTTGCAATTCTTTATCGTTAAGGTCAGGAACCACGATAGACGCAATACAGATTTCACGGTTATATTTAACACCGTCAAAGACACGCTCTTGACGTCCATTACGACCAGGCTTATTGACAAAGCAACGGTCATTGATTAAGTCCGCTTCACGAGAGCTTAACACTCGAATTTTAACTGGTTCCTCAAAAGAAGGAAGCAAGACATCCTTAGTCTCTTCCCCTTTTTTATTTTGTTTCAAAAATGCTTTTAATCCACTCACCACTATTTCCTCCTTGTGTTAGTATGTAATTTCTTGGAATTCTGATAGGATATCAAAATCTTGGAATGTGAAGTCCGTTTCTTCGTCAATAACTTCATCCGCTGATCCATCTAGTTTAAAGATAAGTGATTCTTTGAACAGAACCCCTTTCAAAACAATTGTGTAACGACCTGCACGAGATGTGCGGTCTTCATTGGTACACTTGATATCAATACGAGGCAAAATACCTTGTTTGACATAGTTTAAAGCCATCGTCTTTAATTCTGGGCGGTGGTAGTACATCTTCAACGAACCTGTACCTTCTGCGCCGACAATCTTACCACCCTTCATACGAGAGTTGAGAGGGGTAACATCAGCTTTTGTATATTCAACCTTCGCTTCTAGCGAGATAAGCTCTGCTAGTTCATATTGCTTGTCATTGATTGTAAAGAAGACTGTTCCTTCCTTAGCTGACAAAGCATCCAATTGGTTCATAATAGCCATTAGCTAGTTTCTCCTTTCTTAATCACAGATAACCGTCATGTACAAGATTTCCATAGCATCTGTCAAGACAACTGGCAAGTTCACCACGACAGATTCTTTTGTGATACCTTGTGAAATCTCAATATCTTTGGCTTTATACTCCAAAGCTTGCTTTTGAGCAAGTGGGTCAAGGACCATTGTAATGATTCGCTGTTTAAACAACTCACGACCATTCACGTTGTTTGGTACTTTACCGATGAAGTAGTTCTCAAAGATATATTTGACATTGGTGTTGATATTATCCATGGTGCGGACAAGTTTGTTCTTACCAAAGATACGACTGTGTTCTGCCGTATAGCTAGTAAATGAGTTCACGTCTGACAGGATAATCACTTTTTCATTTCGATAGGCAAAGATAAGCTGACCTTTATTGATGAGCTTTTCAGCCTCTGCTTCGTTCTTACGCTCACAGTCGATAGCGCCTGGATAAGACTTGAATGTATTGGATTGCAAGCCAGCCCCTGCATACTTACCAGCTACGAAGTATACACAGTCCTTAGCGCCTAGTTTCGTACCGTCGCTTAATATAACCCCATTACCGACGGATACAACACCTTCATCGTCAGCGTCCGTGTAATCATTCAATACCGCAATGACTGAACGACCAGCGTCGCGCCATTTCTTGATATGAGCTGTAACAAGTGCTTTCGTTGCACTTTCATCTGTACCCAGAGCCAAGACACGGAAGTCTTGAGTATCGAGTGCATTTAGGAAATCTTCAACTTCTGAATTGGTTGTGGCTCCATCAGTACCACCTTCAAGCAAGATTGTTTTATCTTCTGTTGTTAGAGTACCTGTTACATTCACATAGTCATTCTTAAATGGCAAGGCTGTGATGATTTGTTTATCAACTTCTTTTCCAAAGAAAACAGTCGTCACTTCAAAACCAGTCTCGACTTGTTTCTTGAAGATAACATGAATATGGTTACCAGCCAATCCTTTGTATTTAGCTGTAACGACCATATCGCTTTCTGTTTTCGTTGCCTGTACTCCAGTGTTGTTCACACCATTGTAGACAAGGACCTTACCGGTTCCTTTCAAGGCTTCACGAATTGGAAGAAGTTCATCAATCGGTTTACCAAATAGGCGACGGAAATTACTTGTGCCGTCAACAAGTGTGAAAGCACCAGGTTCTCCCCAAGATCCAGCAATCATAACTGCTGCAATCGTATTGTCTTCCAAAGGAACAATCACATCATCTCTTGATACGAAATTGATGTAGGCCTTTGGAACTCGTTTATTCTGTACTGTCCATTGTGCCATTAGTTAGCCACACCCTTTCTCCAGTCTTCTAAAATGCGTTTTACTTCTGCTAGTGAGTATGACTGGCCATCTTCCAGCAAAATGTTTAACAAAGTTGCATCCTCTTCAAAATACTTGAGTAATGCCTCTTTACCAAATTTTTCTTCAGTGGTTGGCACCACTGTTTTTGTCTTCGGTTTTTCCGTTGTCTCCATGAGAACTTTCACCTATCCTTTCTAATATTTGCATTGTCGGTTCTTCTTCAACCCATCGTACGTATCGAGTGATTGTAAATGTGCATATCAAGTCATTTGCATTGTATTCCACCTTCAAATCATTGATAGGGTACTTATCACCCAAATAACGAAAAGAAGGCGAATTAAACACCATTTCAATCTCTTCAAACTTTTGATATAAGTCTGTTGTTTTTTCGGTGTAGTAATGCAGCAAGACAATAAAAACCTGCTTATCGTTTTGGTTTGCCAACCGCTTTCGAGTCACAGGCTTCACATCTACAATAAAACAAGGTGTTTTCAATCCTTGCTGGATTTGTTCATCATACACCTTGCACCCAAACACATCTTTGAGTTGCTTGATGACGAGTGGTCTAATACTATAATCCACCTAGTTCCTCCTTTAGCCTCTCTTCGATTTGTTGCGCGATTTGTGGGATTCTCTGTTTAATCTGTTCTTCTGTCAGCCTCATCATGAAGCGCCCTTCTACCCAAGGATTGACCAAACGCTTACCAATTGCAGGGACATAACGCCCTACTTGTTGACGGTGTCCGCTTTCGACGAAAGAAGCATACTCCATAGGGTTAAATGCGATAACCTCGTACACATTCCCATTTTTGCTTACTTCCATCTTCCACGATTGATTTAACTTACCTGTCAGGCCCTTTGGTGTTCGTTCCTTAACCTCTTTCAAAAAGGCTAGGCCGATATCTTTAGCAGCCTGCATAAACTCAGAATCAATAATTGCCTGAGCCCGTTCAAGGCGTTTTAAGAACTCTTGAACATCACTATCATCATAGCCACTCATGTCGTCTCACCACAATTTCTTGATGTGTGACATAGACCATCGGGGCTTCACTGGTCAGGTACTGAATACCATCTACGACCAATTTACTACCAGCTTTGATAGTAAATTTAGGCGAACAGAAAATCTTGTGTTCTGTCTTGAGTTGGTGCGCTTCGTTCTGCTCAGTATTCACTAAGTTACGAACAGAGACACGACAGGGAACCTTCTTGTAGATTTCTTTGAACTCTACAAAATCAGCTCCGTTTGGTTTCGTACTCTCGACAGAAGCAAACACATCCATCTTTTTATCATAGGTCCATTCAATGC
Source organism: Streptococcus sp. 53 (assembly GCF_013276565.1). Taxonomy (GTDB): domain Bacteria; phylum Bacillota; class Bacilli; order Lactobacillales; family Streptococcaceae; genus Streptococcus. The sequence continues at coordinate 13,806 of NZ_VMLG01000038.1, read as the reverse complement.
TTGGTGTTGCCTGAGATAGAACATCATTGATATTCATCCTACCACCTCAACTTTCTGAACCTCTGTAGCTGACTGGTAAAGTCCAACAAGACACTTTCAACACGTCTGGCAAGGTCTGACTTAGCCAATTCGACACGAGTATCTCCAACGGAAATAGTCTTGCCTTGGACAGCTTGGTCAGGATTACAAACAACATAAACCATCTGCATGGCCACAAATCGCAACTCTAAAGGAAAATCCTCACGATTACAGTAGTTAAGAATGTTCTGCATGACTTCATCGACCACTAACTCTTCTGGATAGCCTGAATAACGTTGTTCGTACAAGTCGATTAAGGCTTGCCTAGCATCTTCATTATGCTGTTGAATTTCTTCAAGTGTCATCTTCTCCATCAGCAGAAACACCCTCCTTATTTCTCTTCTTCGTCTTTCTTGCTCGTTTTCTTAACTTTCACTTTTTCAAGTTCTTCGTCTTTCTTGCTCGTTTTCTTAACTTTCACTTTTTCAAGTTCTTCAAGAGCCTTGTCACGTTCTGCCACAACTGCTTGATACTCCTGAATGGTATAGGTACGTCCGTTGGTTGCTGGCTCTACTACTACATACTCACCATCTTGGATTTCAACCACATCGTAACCATCTTCAAGGAAGGTTACTTTTTCTAGTTCATCGATATCTAGGACACGATTGTCTTTTTTTACTGTTAACATTTTCTATCCTCCTTCTTTAAGGTGCGACGACAAAGGCTAGACCTTCATGTTTAGTCTGGAATAGCAGTACATCATCGTAAGATTGTTCGTAGTACAAGTAGTTACCGCTTGAAGAAGCACTTGGTGCGTCAAGTCCTACAAATTCATATTTTTGTGGCGCTGCCATACATGGAATATGAATCAAGAAGAAATGGATTTGTTTAGCAGTTGGGTCAACCTTAGCGCCATTTGTGAAGTTGTACAAGGTCTTCATACGGTCAGATGGAATAGCTGTCTCAATAGTCACATCATCCAAACGACCAACTGAACGGTCAATCACTGTACCTTGACCGTGAATATTGACTGTACGGCCAAATTGCTTGATGTTCTTGATCATGCGTTTAACTGCTGGTGTACAGAAAATAACACGACCTTCTGCTGGTACTCCAGCTTCGTCCATTTGTTCCATCAGCTCATCAAATGTTGCGAGGAAGTTTTCCTCAGTCAAATTCAATGACTTAATTTGTTTACTTTCTGTATCAAGTGCTTTCTTACGGGAGAACAATTTAGATACCATGAATTTATCCATTTCTGGGACTTTTTCAGTATCGTTGAATGTTTTAGTGATGTTAGCAATGGAAGTAACATAGTTAGTTTCATCAACATCTGACGGGTCTACTAGTGTTGACCAGTAACGCTCATTGGTCAATGTGTATGTTTCCCATTGGTTTTCATAGTTAGCGTCAATGTTCGTAATTGTGCGACGTGTACGGTCTTTACGCCCTTCTTTAATCAAAAGACGCGGCACTTTTACTTCTTTAGCGCCTGTGAACTTCAAAAGTGTGTTGGATGGAGAATTCCAAAGTTTTTGAGTGAATAACAGTCCGTTTTCACTATAACGATTTTGCAAACCTTGTTGGTAAGCCTGTGCATAGTTCAATGTTGCTGGCATATCTGTTCCTCTTTTCTATTTCTTGATTATAGATCTGACGTAAACGCATTAATCATCTGCGTTGTCAGGTCGTTAGCAACTGTTTCTTCTTGTGTTGTTCCTTGTGGCTTAGCACCAGCGATGTGTGGTTCTACAGCCTTTTCTGGAGCAAATAAAAAGCCTTTAGATTCCTTCAAAGCCGTCAACTGTTCATCTAATCCAGTCACCGCTCCGTTGTCACCTAATCCCAATTTAGACTTATCTAGCAGACTAGACACGATTCCAGCGTCATGGACCTTACCGCTCAAGTGCATTTCAATAGCATGATCTAGTTGCATTGTCTTGAGTTGTTGTTCATGTTCCTTCTGTTGTGTCTTGTACTTGCTGTCCAAGTCTGAGTATTTTTGTTGTAGGTCAGCATTGCCTTCAGCGTCTTGTTTGAGCTGTTTCATGTCCTTATCACGCTCTCTCAACTGGTCTTGCAAGCCCTTGGCATTATCTTCTGCAGCAGATACCTTTGCTTGTAGGTCCTGTGTTGATTTCCCGTGTTCGGACATAACTGCTTCAACTTGTTCCTCAGTCAATCCTAACTGTTCCAAAAATTTACGATTCATTTCTTTTCCTCCTGTACGTTTGTTTAACGTGGCAACGACCACGACATTTTGGTAAAGTAAAAAAGCCTTTTAACGCCATGCCCAGGGCGAAAGACACTAGTCGATTTGAACTAATTTAGCAATTCGATTATGTAAGTCTCTGATTTTTCGCTGTTCTTCTATGTGTAGCACTAGCTTTGTTGTAATGACGGTTACAGCAATTGTTAGTGCTATTTTTGTATACATCCTCAAGGTAATACCTCCAATATATAAATTTAACCGTACGGGATTCCATACGGTTAGAGCATAAGAAAACCGCCTCGATTTCGATGCGGTTAGATTATTTATTTTTCAATTGTTTCAGTTTCTTTATGTATTCAATTCCGACTTTTAGAGTTGAAATGACTGTTGAAATCACTTCAAATAATTTAATTATTACGAACAGAATTAACGCAAAAAATATAATACAACCTAATAAAATTGATACTAAATCCCATATAAACATGTCTTTACTCCTCTACTTTTTCGTATGTTTCTTTAAAAATGTCAGGTTTGCATGGATAAAATTCACCTTGCACGCCTTTGATAATATAATCACCTGTTTTTGCGACCATGACACCCTCAAGTGTTTTAATCTCACACCATGCTGGATTTTTATTCCACTTGCCATTATCGTGAACGATAATCTCATTCCTTGTTACTGCGTCCCAAAACCAATCTTCTTCAATCAAACAACGTTCATTAAGTTGAACCGCCTCAATGACCACTGGTTTTTTACGGTATTTCATTTCTCGCTCCTTTCTAAGCATGAGAAAAGCACTTAGATTTCTCTAGGCGCTTAATAATATAGTTGCAACAAGGTATCAAAATCATCTTCGAAAACATTTTGACTATTTTGTTTTATTTGGTCGATGATTTTATTTTTTGTCTCTCTATCCAAAGGTAATGTTTCAAAGGCTTCTTCTTTTACTAAGAATTCACCATTTTCTCCCTGGAATTCTTTTGTAATTTTTCTAATCTGGCTCTCGAAATCGATAGATTGAAGCGCTTCATCGTCAATGTTATCTTCAATTGCATCTAGCAACAAACTAATTGAAATTTTAATCATCTTTAAGCACCCCTAACTTACTGCGGTTATAAACAACTGTATACAACCCATCATTATGCATTGCTTTATAACCATCGTAACCATGTAGGACAGCGAAAACATCTGCATTAGAGTCATTTATTCCTATTTGACTCATCAAAAAATAGTAATATTCATATAATTCATTATCATCGTCTAAATTTTTCAACCAAGTATGCTTTTCTTTTTTGTAAAGTTCATCAGTTAAAAATTTAAAATCAGAAGGGTCATAAAAAGCTTTTATTAGTAATGGATTTGTTCCTTTATTAGCATATCTCTCAGCAACGAAACGACTTCCGAAGTACAAACCTCGACCATGTGCAGATTTTACTCTACCGCTTAGGTCTAGTTTTCCGTTTCTGAAATTATCCATTAAAGTTTTTGAATTTATTTCTCCAGATTTGCTATCACTTACACCACGGTATATGGTCTCTAATACAACAATATCGTTGTCATTAAGAATATTCGGTTTCCTATCATAGCCAACTCGTTTATATAAAAATCTTATAAATTTAGACTTCTCATCATCATACGGTTTGGAACGATCTATCAATTTTTTATTTGCGAATAATTCTAAAATATTTTTACCAGTTTCTTTTTCGTACTCTTCCGAAACTGCCTTCAATCTTTTAGATATGTTTAATATTCTTTCTTTGTCACCTATATTATCCTCCGTTAATTGGTAAAAGTCAAATTTTTTTATATTTCCCTTCGATTTCTCAACGTTCTCCTTTTCTCCGTCTTTCGCAAACAGTTTTTCTTTAATCGCTTCCCCTTCACGCTCCCAACCTGCAAAGATTTCGTCCATAGAACGTTTCTCTTTTGCCATTTTTACAGGGGCGTTATTTAGTAATATATCGAGATACGGACTAATCTGTTCTGCTTCTTCAGCCCTATCAGTCTTATCAGTCTTATCAGTCTTGCCTTTCTTATCAGACTTAACTGCAGGCCTGATAGTAGAACGACAACGGACATGAAAAGGCGGTGCGGTTCGTCCTGGTTCATATTCTTTAACAGAATAAACCTCATGATTTTCTGACTGACAAATCTCACTTGTACGACTGTCTAATACCGCTACAATTTCGTAGTGGTCACCACCCAACTCCTTGATAGTATCTAGTGTCGCAAGGTTATTATAAAAGGTTGTCTCAGTCCTGACAAGCGTATCAGCCCTATGATAGGCGACCCCTGTACGTTCAGAAAGAGCTCTAGCCATTCTATCAATGGACCAGCCACCTGTTAGGCCTTTATTCAGGACATCACTGATTGCCTTATAAGCAACTTCTTTATGAACCCAAACATTTTCAGAAAAGGTTCTACCACTCCAGTTACTAGCCATCTTATGCTTAACTGCATCGACACTCAATATTGGTTTCTCTATGATTCCGAAATGTGCCAAATTCTTAGCTTGATGGATTTTACCTTTGATGTAGACGTCGCTCAGAGCCTCTGTGACTTTGTCATGTATGCCATCTGGCTTCCCGTATAGTTCAGCCGTCAGACGCTCAATTTCGGCAAGCAAAGCCTCCTTGCGACTAATACGATGGCGATATCCCAAGGCGTCCAACAAAGGTGTCGGTGTGTCAGGATTTAAGGCTATCTCACGAAACCTTTCAAGGGTCACATGCTTAAACTCTCTACGCTCTTTATCTGTCAGGTATCGCTTAGCCTCTGCATGAGTCATTTTATTATCAACTGCATATCTGGCATAGAACTTCTCAATTTCAGAAACCAACTGATGTTTATAGTCAGCTAAGGATTGGCCAATCTGGGCCATGTACCTATCAGCAACTATCTGAGCGTTTTGTTCCTGTTGTAAAGCTCGCTCAATCCAGTACTCATCTATCTTTTTCTTGTTCTCGGTCGTCATGATCTTCATCTACCTTTTTGAAATTGGTCTGAGAGTATGGATCTTGTCCTTGTTCCTGTTGTTCTTTCAATCGTTTCTCAACCTCTGGTTGATACCATGGATGTTGTTCACGAATGCTTAGGTCGTCTAAGATACCGATTGAGTTTACACAATCTTGAATAGCTTCAGACTCATTTGAAATGATGTCACGATTGAATACATACGTAAATTTAGAAGCGTCAAACGCTATTCCTTTGTTAGCTGCATACTGTTCTACAAACCAAAGGAATTGCTTGATGCCTTTTTGGAACTCATTTTCTAGCTCGTTACAGTCCAAATCAAGGTCTGTATAGCGCCATTTAAGAGCCTGACCACTTGCATTCCCTAGATTATCATCTTGGGTATCAATGGCTCGTGCAGCCTCATACAAGAACTTACGAGAGCGTTCAATATCTGTTTCAACTCCACTAGTATCATTGTCTGCTTGCAGGGTATCTACACCACCATCGCTAGAGACTTTGATAGAGCGGAACTTGTTCAGGTTATTCATGAACTCGCCCAAGTCTGCGCCCTGATAGTTTTTCAAAACATAAATCAACTTCGGCATATCTGCCAACATATCAGCATTAGTAGACATTTGAAGTTGAATATTATCAATCAAAGACTTGGTTTGGACTAAAAGACCGTCCTCATACTCGTTGTAGCGGAATGGAATCAGAGGTACTTTCTCCCAAGTATAAGGAATCCGTGTACCGTCTGCGTTGACATAATAAAAATTCCCCTTGGTCTCTTTAGAAAGTGGATTGAGTTCGAGGTGTGAACCTGTCCAGATATAATCTGTAATTCCTTGTTCATCGTAGTATTCTACAAAGGTTTTAGTCTTCTTTACACCGCTTTCGTAGACCGCTTGATTATAGACACGCACAAAGGCAGATAGTTCCAAATGACGCTCGTCTTTCCAAAAAGGGATAATCTGTTCACTCGGGATTTTAAACAAGCGTAGACGGCCATTCTCGTCGTAATAAGGCAAGCCGTAAGCTATTCCCTTCATCACTGCTTCTTTACCAAGCGACTTAATCGTAGATAAAAGATCCTCGTCAAACACGCTGTCTAAAAAGCCTTGGGATTCTTCTCCCTCAAGCGAGATTGTCGGTTGTTTAGAAAACAGATAACCGACCTTCTGGTCTACCAGTTTCTTAAATAAACCCAATTCAATCCTTGAGTTCGTCCGCCAATCCACATCTACTTTCTTATTTCGAATATCCGTGCGATTTCGATAGTAGTTGTAAGCTTCTTTCATTGTGCTTACTTTCTCAGAAATTTGGTGTTCTTTTATCTCAATCTCTAGTATTTCATTTTGGGTTGTATTCTTAATCAACAACCGCCTGATTAACCATTTAAACCAATTACTCAACATTTCTCCTTCTCCTACCAGAATGATATTCCTGGCTGTCTCATATCGTCTTCAAACGCATATCTAGTAGCGTCGATTGTGTGGTCATTTACTTCTTCTAGCTTAGGCTTGGGATTTCCATCACGGTCAACTGCATAGTCGGCACTTTCGAATTCTCGTGCAATGTTTGGTGTGCGTTCTGGATCTATCACAATGGCAGCCAAATCATCCAACCAGCGTTCTCCATACTCACGACTGTCAGGACCTTTCTTAGCACCTTGAACAAGCGGAATATTTAGCTGTAGTTTTAATTCATCAATCGACTTAGGTTCTGCGCTATCACAGGTTATCATCTGAGATTGATAGCCTTTCTCACGGATTCTTTCAGCCAATTCACGGTTGCTAATCTTCACGCCATAAATCTCATCGATAGCGTAGATAACTCGTTTCTTCTTGTCGTAATGCCATCTTACAAAGGCCAGAGGGTCGTTAGCATATCCAAAGTCATTTCCTTGCCGAATGTTATCGAACCTTGCTATCTCCTCATCTGTAATCTTGCGGAATACCAGATTTTCAAACGGTGCTACACCCGAACCGATAGCCTCCCCCAGATACTCCCAACGGTAACGCTTCTCTGAACGCTCTCTCGTAGCCTCTGCTTCTTCTATAAACTCTTTGGCGATAAAAGGGTTATCTTTGTATGTCGAATGGTGTACGTGGGTGTTAGGAGGCTGTATAACACTCTCGTATTTCTTGTTCACCCAAGACTGTTTTCTTTTCGGTGGGTTGTAAGAGTAAAAGAACTTATAAAAAAGACCGTCAGCCAATTCTCCACGAAGAAGGGAGTTGGTGATTGTCTTTACTTCATCTTCAGTTTTAAACTCAGCTAACTCCTCAATCCAGCCTATCGCAAACGGAAAGCGACTGTCTTTCAAGGATTTAATACGCTCTGGATCTTGTGCACCACGGAAGATAATATAATTCCCTCTTGGGATATAGGTTATCTTCAAAGGGGATTTATTAAACTTAAATAAATGACTAACCCCTTGCTCACTAATCGCCCATTTCAATTGTTCATAGACCGACTGTTCTAATGTGTTATCTGTCTTACGAATACACACCGCATTGACTGGATAGCGCATAATCAATTGAACAATAACGTGTCCGATGTCGCTGGACTTGCCAGAACCACGCCCGCCTTTTTCAACCACATGTAAGATTTTAGGGTCAAATGCTGCACGCCACATAGAGTAAAAAGCCTTTGGGATAAATTCGCTCATTCTACGCTTCATCGCCAAATCCTATATCATCAACGAATTGAACAGCCGAAGACATCTCGATTTCTTTTCTCTCTAAATACGCGCCATTCACTCTGAATATGTGGTCTATAGAGCGTTGTCTTTCTTCAATTGTCGGAGTAAATTCATAAGTCGTTTCCGATACCTCCAAACCTTCAGCAGTCTTTACAGTTTTTTTAGAATATCCTTGTTGAGTTTCCCCTCTAGCAATACTAGCAGATATTGCCAAAGCTTCTGCGACTGACATCGAACGTTCGTCAAAAAGTTCCTCTGTACGTTTTTTGATGTATTCAGAAATCTCAACATTTTTCAACAATCTTTGTCCTATGCTATATGCCGTTTTCTCTGAGTACCCCACCTTAATAGCGGATTGTGTTGCGTTTCTACTGATGATGTACTCATCTGCGAATCGTCTTTGTCTTTCATTCAATTTTCCATCACCTCCTTTCACAATAAAAAAAGCCACACAATGTGTGACCTTTTCAAGACCTCTCTCTGCGAATTAAAATCGCAATTGGAACGACAGGATTCGAACCTGTGACGTCTCAATTCCTTAAATTAGGATTTAATCCATCTACCATATATCCATTAACCAGCATGAGACTACTGCTTTAAGCGAGTGACTTTTGATAACTTATAGTTTATTATCTTGTCCACAAATATTCCTACTTGTATCACTCATGCACGATTGGTTAGACCAATCACTCCTTACATCGCAAACTACTAAGCCATTTTTCAATTAACGAAGACCCCGCTAAAAGTCTAAGCTGCTTTACTCTTTGACTTTACTCTCATCCTTGCGAGATTTGAGTAGGCAATCTAATTGCCGAAGTACACTTTCGTTTGTGACGGGCGATGACTTTTGCTTTTTTTGAGTTTTTTCTATCTTGAATAGCTTTTAAAATATAAAAATCATCTTTCATCTATCACAGACACGCATCGCCATGTGTTTCATTCTCTTTTGAAGAACAAAATGCACAGCGCCTGCTTGTTATCGATTGTTTTGCGGACAATCGACTCACCTTACATACTTTTGGGAGGCACCCAATTTTTGTAAGATATGGTATTAAGCTCTTGTTGCACCTCGAACCAAATACCTCTTTCCTCTTATAGACTCGTTTCACAGCCAAACTGCCACGTTTGCATTTCCTCAGCACCTTGCCGTTGGAATCTCCCTGCTTTAACTTCGCCCACCTATTCCAAAACTAAAATAGTTAAGATTAAATTGCTTAGATTGACCATTTCTGGCAGGATGTTTGATAGATTTAAAAACATCCTTTTCCTGAGTTACCACAGATTATCTAGGCTAAGCCCTAAAAATGCAAGGCGACTACTACCTTGCGTGTTAATTAGAAATAAATTTTCTGATTTATTTTTTGTAGTCATTAACGGCGATGCCCGGAATCGAACCGAAGGAAACATAGGGGAGAAACCACTTACCTGTCACCGCCAAAACGAGACCGAAGCCTCGAAAAAATATAATAAAGATAAAGGAGACGTCAATGAACGAAATAGAGGGAAGGACTCGAACCATCAATGCCCTTTACGACACTCTGATTTCAGGTACCTCTCTTTTCAATTCTTGACACTACCATTCTAACAGATTTTTAGAACCGTGCTGTTCCAAAAAGTCCCATACGATCACTATGAGGTTAGATGACTTCTCCCAAAGCTAAAACCGCCTCATTTTTTAACCTGTAATAGGTTGTACGACTCATCTTCAAATCATAACAAACGCTATCAGCGGTGCCTTTGTTGATGTAAGTCATTCTTAATACCGCCCTGTGTTTGGGATTTTTAAGCCTGTTGATCATTCGACCTAATTCAAGTTTTCTGTTAATAACCTCTTTAGTATCCTGCTCTATAGCCTCTTTCATCACTACCAACTGAGTATAGACATCATCAACTTTTCTAGTCTGTCCACCTTGGACTTTGACACCTGACCACTTAGGACTTGAAAGCAAACCTGCCTCAAGCTCTTTGATTTCATCTATACGGCTTTGGATGTCCATGTCAAGGTCTTGTAATTCTTTCAATAGCTCTTTAGCCTTGTTCACTCTCTATCTCCTTTGTGATATAATAATATTATTGAGATTATAGCTGAGACAGAGAGTGTCTTGGCTTTTTTATTTTACAAAACACTCACTACAATCCACATTAGAGCCCAAAGAAAAAGATACCAGTAAATAACTTTTCCTAGGATCTCCAACCAAGATTTTTCTGTATTACCTTTCGGATTTCCAGTAATCGCAGTAATGAGCAAGTCGATTCCGACAGCCTGCCAAAATGTTATTCTTTGGATTTCAAATGTTGCTACAATGATATTATTCCAACCATACTGAACGACTACTCCTGCTAACCATAGACTGATAAACAAGGCTAGTATCGTACCTAAGCAACCGCCTACCGCTTGTGGCAAGGTGGTTTTATTTTCATTTTGCATCTATTACCTCCAAAAGTTCTAAGATTATTCGGTTCCATTCTTCTGTTGTTGTTTCTCTAAAATCAAACTGAGACATCATTTCAGCTCTTTTGAATAATGCCTTCTTAAAGAATGAAGCTTTTCTGGAAAAATCCATATCATCTGTTTTAAATTCAGTTATGATTTTCTTCCCATATCCCTCTATCTCAACATGGACTCTTGTTTTTCCATATAGATGTAGAGGTTCAGCCCAAACACATCCTTTCAAGTCTGATTCATCGACTTTTTTAAGCATTAACGATATTTTCTTAGCTTCACTCTCTTTTTTAGCACCACTGAACGGGTATCTTTTTGGTCTCATTCCTTATCCTCCAAAAACTCTGGGTTTTCGTAGATGTTACCTTGAAGGTATACGTTACAGTTCTCAATGCAATCAAATAGATTATCCCAAACTTCTTCCCCTGTTCGTACATCCAACAACTTAAACATACCTTCTTTAAAGACAATCTTTGCTCTACCACTATCTTCAAATTCATCCCAATAGGTCCACAAGATGACATCTCCTTCAAAAATTTCCTCGCCAATATCATCTGTAAACCTTGTTGATTGAGTGAAGATAACATCTTCAAAATTAAAGCAGTCACTTTCACAAATTCCACCCCAGCATAGGTCTATTTCATTTATGTAAAATCGAATCGACTCTATATAATCAGCAAAACAATTTTCTGTTTTTATCCACGCTCTATATCTTGGTATCATCCTAAATCCTCCTCTTTTACGAACGAACCATCAATCCAACGACCTTTTCGGTCTTTGATTTCTTGGTAAGCCAGTTCAAAACATTCCTCGAAGCTATAACCAAGTGCATTGCTGATTGATTTTAGATGACCAATCAATAGAGTCAATGATTTTATACGTAAGGTCATAAGTTTCAGATGTTGTTCTGTTTGAATGTTGCTAATACATGTATTTGCGTACGCGAATGACGTCATCACATCGTTAGTTCTAACATTCTTCGACTCTTCGAAAATGCTATCCACATCCACTTTGCTCAGTAAGGCCAGACCGACAATCACGACTGCGCAATCTCCGATACTGTCCTTGGTCAACTTCTCATTCTTCTTGAGATAGCCTGCGCATAACTCGCCAAATTCTTCACTCAATTTCAAAGACTGCTTGTCTAGTCGTCCACCATTTTCTAAATCACGGTCTATAAACCATCGTTTGACTTTTTCTAGTGTGTTCATGATAACTCCTATCTATTTGTCAGTTTTGGTACAATTTCATTTACGATAAATAAGTAGTTTGGTGCTACAAGATACCGACCAATATTGGAAGCAAAAGCCAAAATCAATGCTAGTGTAATACCAGCAATTAGCTTTTTGATAGTTCTTTTAGAGTTTTTAAGATTCTCCTTTGTAAGTTTCTCTGCATATTCAAGCTTAGTAAAACCTTCTGGAATATACCTATAACTCAAACTATCAGGATCTACCTTAATTCGAGCTACTACATACACAATAACTCCTGTTAGGATAGCACTAAGCAAAATCATAGCTATAGAGGTATTATCAAGTACATTGTACAAAGTCCATTCTCTCATAAGCTGTTCGTAAATCTGTGGTGCATTCCCTTTAAATGTTGTAAGCAAAGAACTTACTTCATCAACTGTCATATTCAGCATTTTTGCTAAAGCTTGTAAAATATCGTCCATTATAATAAAACCTCATCTCCTACTTTCACTTTCTCAAACTGTTCTCTAGTAACTACAAAAATTCCATAATCTCTGATAGTCACAGTATACAACTTGCCGTGTCGTCCTTTCTCGACGACTTTACCAAATATCTCAGCGCCTGCATTATCGGCTCGATAGATAACCATCGGCTTTTTCTTTTCTAGTTCTGCAATCCTGTCCATCTGCCAGATGTTTAGTCCAGCAGATAGAAGAATCCAGATAGCTATGAATCGTTTCAATCTATGACCTCATTTCTTCCATCTCTTACTTTTTGCAAATAATATTTATATATTTCATTGTCGGTATGTTCATTTACTAACTTTTCAAGTGCTTTATTGACCACTTCTGCTATGCTTCCATAACTACCATATTCTTTGATGGCTTCAACATGGTCATACATATCTTTGGTAAGCGTTGCTTGTACCTTTCTAGCCATTACTCCACCTCCTTGCTCTTAATTTCTCCAGTAAGTCTATTTTCTAAAATGTGACTTGTATAGCAAATATCGCTTTTATATGTATAGTGATTGACAGTTTCTTCAATCCATTGATTTCGTGTGTAAGGATATCTGTTTGGTCGTTTCATATTACCACCTCACATATAAATATTTCGTGTCAATATCTTGTTCTAAAATACACTCTTTCAATGACTTTAAAACCTCCAATGCACCGCTAACTGTTCCCCATCTATTTTCAGGTTCATACTGCACATACTTTTCAGGGTACCGCTCTAATTCAGATATACCACGCTGGATATTATCTAAAATATCAGCAACATTGTAAATTGTGCCTTGGTCGAAATCCCAATCCATAGCCACCCTAAACATTTTTCCAAGATTGTAAGTTGGAGAACTATATCTAGGTTCATCGATACAAATATATTGTCCGTTTTCTATTTTCGCTAAGATTTCCAAATCATAACTCATCACTCAACCTCCTCTACTTCGTAAAAATCAACTTTTGCAAAGTTTTTCGGATTAATAGTGATAAGTCTTTCTTCTGGTTCAATCTGATGTAGTTGAATACAACATATATGCCCAAAATTAAGTTCATCTATGCGGTTCAATATATGCTCACAACTCTCTTTTACTTTGATAGTTTCATCCATGTATGGATTTTGTAATCTAATATTTGTCATTTATTCTACCTCCTCAATCTCAATCCCTTCACAATCGAATACCCAGCCAAAGTCAGCTTCTTCTAGTTCTTTACGGGTGTGAGCTGTACGAAATTTTTTATCTAGTGTTATATCCTTTAACGTCCAAGCGTGAAGGTGCTTAATCAAGGTTAAGTAACTATATGAGTCTTCAATCCATTTAAACCTTACATAGTACCGCTTCTCTTCCTCGACCTCGTAGCCGTCAAGCCATGCACGGGCGAATGTTTCTTGGTTTTCTGCCCATTGCATCCACTTTTTAATCTCGAAATTTTCTTCAAAGATACTCATTGCTCCAAATAGAGAACGCCCTATATTTTTTGAATGCGTTATCCAATCCGCCACAAACTGCGGTACTTTGACTTTTTCTGGTTCGTCTAGTTGTTCGATTAATTTTAAAAAAAATTCCGTTTTTAAGTATGGTTCATCTAAACGTTTAATTCTCTCAATCAATTGCTGTACTTTCATCTTCCAACTCCTTTATTTCCTCAATTTCTACTTCAATTCTAGGATTCAGGCTGTAAAACTTGCCTACATCGTGCATAGCTATCTGCCCATCATCCTTAAACACTATCCCTGACATGCTGTCATATAGCGCTTTTTCATAATTATCAATATCAGG
>NZ_VMLG01000037.1:0-14688 GCF_013276565.1 Streptococcus sp. 53 | reverse complement strand
GTCCTGTTGTTACCACAATCGGTGTGCCATTCTTACCTGGAATTTCTACCTTAGTGCCTGGTGGGTATGTTGACCCATCTGCTTTCTTAGGTGTTACCGTTACGTCTCCTGTATTTGGATCTTGATCTAATACTATTGCTGGTGTTAAACGAGCTGGTGTTTCAACAGTAACTTTTTCAGGAGTTTTATCTGTACCAGGCTCAGTGATTGTTCCTGGACCTGAGATTTTACCATCTGGTAAATCTTTATTCGGTACTTTTCCTTTACCATTTTGTCCAATTTCTACTCTAATTGGATTTCCATCTTTTCCTGGAATTTCCACTACTGTTCCTGGTGGATATGTTGTTCCATCTGGTTTCTTAGGTGTTACCGTTACATCTCCTGTTTTTGGATCTTGTTCTAATTCTACCGTTGATGGTTTACGCGCTGGTGTTGTTACATTCACAGATTTCGATGGTGCTTTATTTGGTTCTGTTACTGTTCCTGTTCCTGGTTTATCAGTTTTTGGAAGTTTATCATTTGGAACTGTTCCTGAACCGTTATTTCCAATCTCTACCTCAATTGTTGTATTATTATCACCTGGAATAACTACCTTAGTTCCTGGTGGATATGTTCCTCCTCCTGGTTTCGTTGGTGTTACAATTGCATCACCATTTTCTTTACGAGTAATTCCTATACTTGGAGTTTGAGTCGTAGGAACTTTTGGATCTGTTCCGTTTTTCTTCTCTTCCTCATCTGGAATTCCATCGTTATCATCATCTGCATCTTCTTTATCTGGAGTTCCATCTCCATCTGTATCTCTCAGAATCGTTACTGGAACTTCTACCTTAATTTCCTCAGTTTCTTTTCCAGTTTTTCCATCTTTTTCTTTTGTAATTTTAACAGGAATGTTAATTTGACGTTCTTCTTCATCTTTGTCCCAGTTATCTACTGTTGGAGTTCCTGTTAACTCACCATTTCCGTTAACTGATAATCCATTTACTGGTGGATTTTCTGTTGTAATTGTAGCACCTGGTTTATTTGTTGTTACAACTGTAACCGGTGGAACTTGAGCTTTTTCTCTCACAGGAGCTGGTGGTGTCACATTTCCTGTAAGTTCATCCGCTACTTTTGGATTTTTATCTTGATCATCTGGAATACCATCGTTGTCATCGTCTTGATCATCTTTATCTGGTGTTCCATCTCCATCTGTATCTCTTAATACATTGATTACAACATCTTTCTCAACTGGTGTATCACCATCATGTGTTACTGTTACTTTAATCGTTACAGTACGATGTTCTTCGATTTCTCCCCAGTCTTTAACATCTGGCGTTCCAGTAACTTTACCATCAGGAGTTACAGTTAGTCCATTCTTAGGAGTTGGAGTAATTGTGCTATTGTCTTTATTAGGTGTTACCACTTTATCACTTGTATATGCTTTGTTTTCAATCGCATCTACCGGTGTTCCTACTTCAACTGTTAATGGTTTTCCAGCAGTTTCTGTAGATGATTGACTTGTTAAGTCTGTTGTTTTACTTGTCACTTTCGCAGTAACTGGTGAACCATCTTTTACTTTATCTGCAGGAATAGTCACTTTACCAATTGCATCAACAGCAATTTTCGGATCAGAACTTGTCCAAATTCCATCTCCAGCTTTTGTTACTGTTACTGTTTGTGGCGTGTTATCTTCACCTGTATATGTGATCGTTGTAGTTCCTTCTCCAGTTAATATCGGTGTAATTTCTACAGTTCCATTTTCTTTTGGTGTCACTATTGGAGCTTGTGGTTTCACTTTAACAATTACATCAGTTGTTTCTGTTGAACCATCTTCATAAGTAATTGTCACTGGAATTGTATGTTTACTATCTGGAGTTACTTTCGGTAATTCAGAATTTCCCACTACACTTGTAATCTTAGCTGCTGTGAAATCTTTCGTTTCAGTTCCATCTACTACTCCAGTAACCCCTGTTTTTCCTGATAAATCAGAATTTGTTAATGGAGAATCTACTTCTTTAATAACATCAACAGTTGTTACTTTGTGAGGTGTTGTTGTATATGTCGCATCATCAGAATCTACAGCTGATCCACCTGTACCTTTTGTTGATTTGGCAGTCACACTAGTTCCTACTAACTCTTTAGGAATTTCTAATGAACCATTATGGAATACTAGGCCTTCTTTCGGTGTTTCAAGTTCCCATCCAGAATCTTTCTTCACTAGTGTTACAGTTCCATCTGTTAACGGAATTGTTACTTTATCCCCATCTGTTGGTGGCGTTACTTTCACATTTCCATTTTGCCATTGAGAAATACTTGGAGCTGCTGGTTTTTCTTCTTTTACAACTACATGTACAGTTACTTGGTTTCCTGCTTTTCCTTGGCTATCAACAGGTTGAAGCGTTACAGCGTATACTCCTGCTGTTGGATTTGCTGGAAGTCCAGTAACATTAACAGTACCTGTTCCGAATGGTTTATCCGTAGTACGATCATCTTCAGTATCAGATACCGTTACTAATTCTTTTAGTTTGTCTGCTGTTAATACTGTTCCTGCATCATAAACTTTAGGATTTTCTTGTGTTCCTACTGCTGCATCTTTCAACGTTACTACTGGAGCATCATTTGATACTGAAATTACTTTCCAATTTCCTGCTGGTGTTGCATTTTGTCCAGTTTCAGGTTTGTAATCTACTCGTAATCCTAATCCGCTAGTATAGTTATCTGTATTGTCTCCAGAAGCAACCTCTTCCTTAATAAGAAGTTTTTTATTATTATCTGATTCTTTTAGGGCAATGCTTACTTTGTTTTCAGCTTTATTCGCTTCATTAATACTATTTGTAATTCCTTGTACAAAGTTATTTGCATTTGTAACTCCAGCTGGTGCCGTAGAAGGATCTACTTGCCAATCCCCACCATTTTCATTACGAACAAGGACAATACTGTTTGGTGTATTATCTGAGTCAGTGCTGTTATGGAATCGTAACTCGATTCGTTTTGCATCATGCGGTACTGTTACATCAATATGCTTGTTACCAGCAATCGTAGCAGAAGGTGAGTAATCTCCCATTTTGACTGTTTTTTCGTCACTTCTATTAGAAACATTAGTATCTCCAACTTTGTTCACTACTGTAATCGCCGTTGGTTGCGTTGTTTCTCCATTTTTATTTTCGCTTTGACGAAGTTTCACCCCATCAGGTAATGTCGCTGTCCAAGTATCTCCATTAATGGTTACTTGTCCATCTTTGCTTGATAAAACTGTATTATCTTTATCATTTAAGCGTACTTCAACAACTCTATCATTATTATCTAATGTGAATCCGCCTAATGTACCACTGATTTTACGTGTTGTTGATGATACTGCATCCTGATTAAACGTTGGTTTTGGAGGTGCTACATGGAATGTAACCTCTTTTTCAATGCTAGCAGGTGTATAAACTTTAACTGCTTTACCGTCTATATTGGTTGTATAGTATCCTGCACCTCTTGGGAATTTCACTAATGCTTTGTAATCAGTTACTACACCTGGTTTGTTAAGCTCCGTAGTAGTAGTTACTTCACCAGTAGTCCCTTGTTCATTATTCTGGCTCCATTTGAAGTTCATTCCTGCTGGGTAATATTTATCATCCACATCTTGCTTTGTGCCATCTATTGCAGAAACTAACTTCACATAATTATGAGAGTCTTTACCGTTGTTTGCATTCGCTGCATCAACTAGTTTCGTTCCTAACTCAACTGTTTCTGGACTATTTCTCACTTCAACATCTACTACTTTATATTTATATTTATAAGTACCAGTGTTTCCTGTAGCGTCAGTAATCGTTACTTCCCCAACACGTTCTCCTAAATCAGCTGTTGATGTAGATGTGTTAGCTGCTTCTGTAATCTTAACGTTTGTTCCACTTGTCCAAGAACCAGTTTTCTCAATACTTGTTCCATTTGGAAGTCCTGTTACGTTAATCTTAGTAATGTTGTTTCTATCATCTCTTACATTGAAAGTAGGATTGAATGTTGCTCCTTTAAATACCACAAAGTTTGCAGTAGTGTTTTCATCTTTTGTTAACAACATACCATCCATTGTTGCGATTGGCTCATTCGCATCTACTTTCGTTACAGGAATTTCAATATCTTCTGTTGAGTGGTCAGGATATGTGATAGTTGCACCAACATAGTAAGTACCATTATCTTTCGGCTTAATCGCACCATCTTCTTTCATAGCAAGACTTAAACCAGTTGTATTATTACTGATCTTTACAGTTCCACGTGTAGATGTAAATGTCAGATTTGATTTCATTGAATCGAAATCTGATTGACTAATTTTCGCACCTGGTGCAGTAACATCTACATTAATTGGCTGAGTTGAAACTTGTGGATCATATTTAGTTGCTTGAGTTAGAACTTTAAATTTGATGCGAGTTTTATTTGTAACATCGTTAGTTTGATTATTCATCTCATTTGTTGCAGCATCTTTAGCTACAACATAACGTGTTACTTCATCATTATCTGTCCACTTTGTAGTCCCAGTTTTATAATCTCCTAAATTACCTGAAATTGTAACATCTCTTGGAGCATCTAATTCAACATTACTTTTACGAACAGCCTCATTATAAGATAAGCCTTCACCCAAACCTATATTGAATGTCTGACCTAATGCTATTCTAACTTCAGTCAATTTATTAGAATCGTCGGTTACCCTACCAATCGTTAGATTTGTATCTTCTGTTGGCGTTACATAAACAACTTGATCTCCGTTGGTTTCTACTTTTGTTTCTACATTATTCGGAGTAAATTCAAATTTCGGTGGTTCTTTATCCCCAGCTTTAGAATTTGCTGTTGTTGTATCACTATCTACGCTATCTGTTGTCACAGATTTAGCTGTTATTTCAGTTGCGTCCTTAATAGCACGGTCCTTGATTGTAACAACACCAGTCTCAGGGTCAATCGTTACACCGTCTGCAGGTGCTCCACTTGTCAATGACCATCTATTTCCAGTTTTAGTTGCTGTAACTGTAATCGTCGTTTGACCATTTGGATGTTTATAAGTAAAGTTTAATCTATTAACATTTTCTTCACTTACCGGTGTTACTGTTACATCACCTTTTTCCAAAGGAGTAATTGTTGGTGCTGTTGGTTTAACATGGAATGTTTGGTCTCTTTCGATGGTAGCAGGTGTGTAGACCTTAACTTGGTTTCCATCAATTGTTGTTGTATAGTAACCAGCCCCAGATTTAAACTTCACTTCTGGTTTATATTCAGAAACGATTCCTGGTCTGCTCAATCTAGTTTCATTAGCAACCTCTTCAGTTCCCTTCTTCCATTTGAACGACATACCAGCTGGATAGTATTTATCATCACCATCATTATTTGTGCCATCTACTACTTTCACATAATTATGAGAATCTTCTAATTGAGTATTTAATGGGACTGTTTTTGGTGTTTCTCTAATTGCAACATCTACAACTTTATATTTGAATTTATAAGTTTTTTCATTGTTTAGCGCGTCTTTTACAACTACACTTGCTTCATGATCTCCTGGCGTAGCATTATTTGTTGCAGTAATAGTATCGCCTGTTACTTGAACATCTGCTCCATTTTTAGACCAGTTTCCTGTTGCTGAGAAATCATTTCCACTTGGTAAGCCTGATACACTTACACTTTTCACATTATTTTTATCGTCACTAACTCTTAATGTTGGGTTAAATGTAGAACCTTTAAATACTATAAATGAATAATCTGTAACTGTTTCTGATAATTCTTTACCATTTAATGTTACTCTTGGTGCTGTTGTATCTGACTTACTTACAGGAATCTCAATATTTTCTGTCGTGTGGTCTGGATATTCAATTCTTGCACTTACATAGTATGAACCATTCGTAGCGTTCTTCTTAATTGCACCATTATCATTCATCGTGATATTTAAACCAGCAGTTCTATTATTAGGACTATTGCTAATTTTCACTTCACCACGTTGTGATGAGAACGTAATATTAGATTTAATAGCATCAAACTCTGCTTGAGTGACTTTCGCATCGCTTGCTGTAACATCCTTATTAATTGCTTGAGTTGTAATTTGTGGATCATATTTCGTTGCTTGTGTTAAGATTTTGAATTTAATACGAGTCGGATTTATACCGTCTGATGTATCTCTTAACTCGTTTGTAGAAGCATCTTTTGCAATTACATAACGCGTATATTCATCAGTGTCAGTCCATGGTGTTGTACCTGTTTTATATCCATGTACTTTTCCTGTAACATTAATATTTCTTGGTGCATCTACTTCAGTATTATCCTTACGAATTAATTCATCATAAGATAGTCCTTGGAAACCTAAACCACTATTTAAGTTACCATTTTTTTCCATTATTCTAGTTTCTAATAACTTCCCTGAATTATCCGTCACTCTACCAATTGTTAGATTTGTTTCTTCTGTAGGTGTTACATAGACAACTTGTTCATTATTTTCAACTTTTGTTTCTACGCCATTAGGAGTAAATTCAAATTTAGGTGGTTCTTTATCCCCTGCTTTAGAATCCTTGGTTGTTGGCTCACTCTCTACACGGTCAGTTGTTACAGATTTAGCAGTTACTTCAGTTGCATCCTTAATCGCACGGTCTTTGATTGTAACAACACCCGTATCAGGATTAATCGTTACGCCATCATTAGGAGCACCACTTGTTATTGCCCATTTATTTCCAGTTTTAGTAGCTGTAACTGTAATATTAGAATCATTTGGATGTTTATAAGTAAAGTTTAGTGTATTAACATTTTCTTCGCTTACCGGTGTTACTGTTACATCACCATTGTTTTCTGGAGTTACTGTTGGTGCTGTTGGTTTAATTTGAACCTCAATGTTTTTCGTTAAATACGCTCTATTTGTAATTTCAGAAACATTATCACCTGTAACTCCAGTACGAGGAACTGTTTGAACTCCATTCGTTCCTGCATAATTTTCAGGGAAATAAGCTGCTGCTTTTACAATATGTTTACCTGGCGTATTAAAAGTAACATTATTCTTAACAGTTTTGTCTGGTTGAATAAATCTAAATTTCATTCCATTTGGGAAGAAACTGTCATTGTGAGTTGTTCCATCAGTAGTTCTTAAATAAGTATTGGCATCATTTAGTGAAGTACCTTTATTTCCTTTAACAACCAAAGTACCATCTTGTCTTACTTCACCTTTACCATCTTCAAACTCTAAATCAACGACTTCCGTTCTAAACTTCACAGTTGCATTATTGCCTCTATCAACATTGTTTCCTTGATCATCGGACACTTTGAAAGTAACCGTTTGTTTTCCTAACCTTGCATCAGCAGCGACTTTCCCCCTAATATTTGTTGTTTGCGGGTGTGCCTCTGTGGCTCCTGTTATTGAAAGCGTTCTTCCATTATTAAAAGTAACACCCTTAGGTAATCCACTTTCATATTTCAAGTTTACTTTACCTTTAGGATCATTATCATACATTTTTAATGGTACATTTAAAGTTGCTCCTCTATAAATACGAGTTACCGGAGAACTTGACTCATTATTAGATAATACAACTTCTTTGTTTCCATCTGTTGGATTTGTCATCTTAACAGTTGGAGCTTGGTTATCTGGAGCATCAGTCGGTATTACAGGATTACTTCTATCAGATTTCACTGTTCCATTATTATTTACAGTTGTTTCAGCCGTAATTGGATTTCCTGTCAATGGCCCCTCAACTGTAATCCTTGCAGTAGTTCCATTTGTTTTTCCTGTTCCGATAACTTTGCCATCACTATATAGAGTAACTGTAGATCCTGTTTTAACTCCTGTACCAACATTTACCGTGATTGTTTGATTTGGTAATCCTTTTTTATGAACGACATCATTAGCTGTAATAGTCGGTTTAATAGGCTTAACCGTAAATTTCACCGCTCCATCTGCATCATTTGATGTTGATCCATCTTGGTATCGAGCAGTTGCTATATAGGTGAAAATTCCTGCTGTATCTGTACTTGGTCGATTATTATTTTTCCAACCCCAATCCATTCCTGATGGAAATTCTCCACCATTTTTAGGAGTAATATATTTAGCTGTTACTGGATTATCTGAGTTTGGAAGGGGATCACCTACTGTTTTGTTATGCGTGCTACCTTTGATAGGATATCGTTTTGCTTGTTTTTCTCTTAAGGTTGGTTGTACTGGTTGGTCTGGATAATCTGTATATGTTGGTTCTTTTGGATCCTGCCCGGAAATAAATGTATACGATTGGTTAGTAGTGTCTCCAAATGTTCCGGCGACTGCTAATGTATATGCATCTCTTACTTGTTCATCTGTTATTCCAGCTTTCAACTTAGCTTTTACCTGCATATGTACAGCAGCTGTTGTATTGTCTGTTTTAACCCCAAAACCATATGAGAATTTATTGAATTTGTTTTCCGTCCTTGTTACTGCATGGATTAAAAGTGGATCATTACTATTTGCTCTAAACGTCTCCCTCATATCTAGATCATAACTTTCACTATGTCTAATATCCAAAGTATTGAAATACGTTAATTTTCCAAAACCAGAACCATAATCCTTAGAATTCTTTAAGAAATCAACATTATAAGAAGTCGTTTTAGTAAATCTTCCCGGATTTTGAGAAAGAGTTCCAGAGTTACCAGTTCTCGTATAAGTTTCAAATTTTAAATCTTTTAAAGTATTGTCTTTATAAGTACCATCACTATTTAAATCTAAAATTTGAGGTGGTAAAATTAAGCGATAGATTTGATATCTACTTAGGTTTACCATTTTGGTACCATCATTATTGAAGAAAACATCATAAACTACATAACGTTCTCCATTGATTATTGTTGTTTTAGCGAACAAATCTACTTTATTTTCTGTATATTCTCTCAGTCCATTTCTTACAACTCCATTACCATCACTTGCACGGTGACGTTGATAAATCAATAAGTTGTCACTTGAATCCCATGTTGAAGAAATTGAAGCTGCTCTTACATTTGTCCCCTTCTCAATCTTATATCCATTACGTGGATCATTCTTACCTGAAGTTAGACGCAAAGTCACTATTTTGACAGAATTAAACGTTCTTTTAACACGATTATTCAAATCCTCAAGTTCATTAGATGTTACCCTAGTATTTGTCAATAATCCTTGAGCAAGTGAGAGAACTTCATTTGCTTTTCCAAATACTTCTTTAGTTGATTCATGTTCAGGGAGCTCAAGAACTGCTGCTTGTAATTGTTCAGCAGACAATTTTAGCGATTCTTTCTTATCTGAAATAGTTTTATCAGCTTCACTTAGTTCAGAAGTGGTGTTATTATCTTTGATTTCAGTATTATTCTCAGCTGCGTTTTCTTGAACCTTGCTTGATTCTTTAGCAGCATTTGATAAAGCAGTTAAATCACTTTCTAAAAGGGAAAGTAGTTCATCTACATCCTTCTGCGCTGCAGTATCACTATCTAGTAGGGCTTGCCCTTTTTGAACTCTGTCCTTAATCGGAGAAAGAACTGAGTTGTCAAGATCTGATTTCGATGAAAGAGTAGTATTTAACTCTTCAACTACTTTTCTTAATTTCGCTTTATCAACTACTTTGACAACGTTTTCAATATCAGTTACCATTTCCTTTTCTGAAGGATTCTGTGCAACTTCTACTTTGTTTTCAGTAGGTTCCGTAACGCCCACAGGTGGCTCGACCTTATTTTCAGGGTTCACTACACCTGCAGTAGAGTGTGAAGTGTTTTCAACTAGACTATCCGCACTCGCAACGCGCGCACCCAAAAACATCAGTGCTGCAACAGCGACCGACGCCGCACCGAAACTATACTTACGAATAGAGAAGCGCAGTACCTTTTCACCTTGCTGTCGATTTACTTTATATGAATTCGATTTGTGTTCCATTTCTCCTCCTAAGGAAAATATAATAAAAAAGCAATCTTTATAACTTCAACTCCTTAAAAAGAGTTAAGATACAAAAATCACTATGATGATTGCTATAGGCAAATAACATCACAGCTATCACAGCTATCACAGCTATCACAGCTATCACAGCTATCACAGCTATCACAGCTATCACAGCTATCACAGCTATCACAGCTATCACAGCTCAATTATACTATTTTCTACATACTTAATCAAATATTTGGCCTTATATTCTTTAAAATTCGAAAAATATTGTATATTTAAGTATAATATTGTAAATATATTGATATTTTTTTAAAAACAACTCTATTCACAAAAAAGTAGATTATACTTATCTATTTTCAAAAATCATTAAATTTCTTTTTATTTAAGGTTTTATCCCCATAAAAAAACCTATAAGCTCTATAGAGGTATAATCCACTAGAGAGTTTATAGGACCTAGAATAGTTACTATTTCTTTTATTCTTCTGTTATGTCAATCACAATCTCTTCTGATTCATCAAGAGTTTCGGCCTTTTCTTGCCATTGCTCCTTGAGATTATTGAATCGATCTTTTGATGCTTCAGTCGCTTGACGAGCATAGGATTTAGCTTGAGCAAGTACGCTGTCCACAGTGATTTCACCTGACTCAACCTGTTCTTTTGTTTTCAGAACAAAATCTGTAGCCTGCTCCTTAACTTCTGTCAGTTTTTCACGGACCTGCTCTTTGGCATATTCAGGATCTTCTCTCAAATCATCCAGAAAATCTTGAGCCTGACTGCAAACTTGTTTGCCCTTATCACTTGTTAAAAACAAGGCAAGAGCTGCACCTGAAACGGTTCCTAAAAGGATTGAGGATAGTTTACCCATAAGAATTCTCCTTTTTTATTTTTTAAAAAATTTACTTGCAAGACGCAGAGCTGACAAACTTGCCCCAGTCTTGAGTGTTTTTGAACCAGCTGATGAAGCTTTCTTGCTCAAGACACGCGCATGGTCATTGAGGTCTGAAACAGATAGAGACAAATCTGCAACAGCACTAAAGAGTGGATCAATCGTTGCCATCTTGACATTGATATCATCTGCCAAGACATTAACCTTAGCCAGCAACTCATTGGTATGATGCAAGGTCACATCCACATCTGAAGTCAAGGTTTTAATCGTCTTTTCTGTTTCATCAATAACACGTCCAAGCTTTTGTACAGTAATGATTAGATAGACCAAAAAGACAATCAAAGCAAGGGCAACAAAAATATATGCAACTTCTAACATTTAGTTTTCCTCCTCTGTAACATAGTAAGGGGCCTTCTTTCGATTTTGATATAGAATGATAAAAATACCGAGACCGATAAGGACAACCGACAGCCATTGCGACACTCGAAGTCCAAAGAACATGAGACTATCTGTCCGCATACCTTCGATGACCATACGACCGAAGCCATACCAAATCAAGTAAAAGGCCGTGATATGGCCTCGTCTGAGACTCTTCCATTTTCGTCTGAATATCAAAATCAAGGCAAAGCCAAGCAGATTCCATAGAGACTCATAAAGGAAAGTCGGCTGACGGTAGCTCCCCTCTATATACATCTGGTCACGGATAAAGCCAGGTAGATAATCCAGATTATCCACTGCTGCACCATAGGCTTCTTGGTTAAAGAAATTGCCCCAGCGACCCAAACTTTGAGCAATCATGACACTTGGTGCCGCAATATCTAGAAAATCCCAAGTATTGATAAGTTTACGATCAGCAAAGATATAGAGTACGATAGCCCCAGTTATCAAACCACCGTAAATGGCCAAACCACCATTCCAAATGGCAAAAATTTCTCCTACATTCTGACTATAGTAATCCAAACGGAAAATGACATAGTAGAGACGAGCTCCTAAAATAGCCAAGGGAAAGGCTATCAAGATAAAATCTAAAATATCGTCTGGTATGATCTTCTTTCTAGGCGCTTCTTTCATGGTCAAATAAACCGCAAGAATCAAGCCTGTCACAATACATAAGGCATACCAACGAATGGCTAGAGGTCCTAGTTGAATAGCAATTGGATCAAGCATTTTGCACCTCATTTCGAGCGATGAGATTTGTCAAGCGTTCTTCGAACAAACGGGTCGCATCAAAGCCCATTTCCTTGGCACGATAATTCATGGCAGCTGCCTCAATCACGACAGAAATATTACGACCTGTTTTAACTGGAATACGGATACGAGGAATGGCTACGCCAGAAATTTCAAGTTCCTCTGCATTATTTCCCAGACGATCAAAGGTCTTATGCGTATCGTAATTTTCCAAATAGACAGCAAGCTGAACCTGTGAAGAATCCTTGACAGCACTGGCACCGTAGAGACTCATAACATCGATAATCCCAACCCCACGAATTTCAATCAAGTGTTTCAAAATTTCAGCTGGTTCACCCCAAAGAGTAATCTCGTCCTTGGCAAAGATATCGACCCGGTCATCAGCTACCAAACGGTGACCACGTTTGACAAGCTCCAGACCTGTCTCACTCTTACCGATTCCACTATCTCCCTGAATCAAGACACCCATCCCATAGATATCCATCAAGACACCGTGCACACTAGTCCGTTCTGCCAAACGAGAATCCAGATAGCTAGATAACTCTCCAGACAAACGACTAGTAGCCGTACGGCTGGTTAAAATAGCAATCTTACATTCTCTAGCAGCCTTTAACATCTCCTCTGGAACCACCAAACCACGGGCAACAATGACCGCAGGTGTCTCAGGTAGAAACATTTTTTTCAAAACTTCATAACGGCTGTTGGAAGGCATGCTGATCAGATAAGACCACTCCTTCATCCCCAAGAGCTGGATCCGCTCTGGCGTGTAGTAGTCAAAATAACCTGTCATTTCAAGACCGGGTCGCGTAATATCCGCTATATTGATTTCCTTTTCAAGCAATTCTGGTTCGCCATAGACAATGTCTAGTCTAAGCTTTTCAATCACTTCTTTTACTAAAACCGACATCATTTGCTCCTTCAATCAAGTTCTTTTTACTATTATATCAAATTGTAGGAGGATATTTCAGATTTTTGCAGGCTTTGGAGTATTTATTTAAAAGAAAAAGGACTAGATTTCTCTAGCCTTTCATTTCAAATTAGAATTTTTTACGTTTACGAGCTGCTTCTGATTTACGTTTACGTTTTACAGAAGGTTTTTCATAGAATTCACGTTTGCGTGTTTCTTGAAGAGTACCAGCTTTAGTAACCGCACGTTTGAAACGACGAAGTGCGTCGTCAAGAGATTCATTCTTACGTACTACTGTTTTAGACATTTTTTTCACTCCCTTCAAGTTCAATATCTATTTTATTCTACACGTAAAAGGAATAATTGTCAAGCAAAAATGCGGTTTAATTTTGATTTTTTCTTCCATTTATACAAGAGTTGACAGGCTTAGCGCCTGTTTATATTGATGAAACAGGATTCAGTACTTATTTTTATCGAGAATATGGTCACTCATTAAAGGTATAGATCATATGTCTAAAAGAAGATATCAGAGGATTTCTTTGGTTGTAGCGCCTTCCTACTAGGAGAATTCTTATGAGAGGTACTTGTTTAAGCTTTGAAAATCGGACTTATACTCTTCGAAAATCTCTTCAAACCACGTCAGCTTCGCCTTGCCGTAGGTATATGTTACTGACTTCGTCAGTTCTATCTGTAACCTCAAAACAGTGTTTTNNCTATCCACAACCTCAAAATACTGTTTTGAGCAGCCTGTGGCTAGCTTCCTAGTTTGCTATTTGATTTTCATTGAGTATTATCATCTGATGTTTATCAAACAATCTACCAATTAAGCTTCTTCGTCTTCTTTACGACGACGGCCTGCAAGACCAAGACCAAGTAATGCACTTGCGGCAGCTGCTACCATAGCTACAGTAGAATCTGCTGTACCTGTATTTGGCAATTCTTTAGCTGCTTTACGCGCGTTTGTTGCTGCTTCTTGGCTAGCATTAGCTGCTGCTTGAGTAGTAGCTGGAGCTGATGTTTGAGCAGCTTGGTCCTTAGCTGGAGTTGCATGATCAGTTGCTGGAGCAACTTTCGCCATGAAGTCTTCGATACGTTTAACCATTGCATCCACTTCTGCTTGAGTTGCGTCTGCATTAGCAAATACTTTCTTAGCGTCTGCCAATAAGTCAGTCGCTTCTTTTGCAGTTTCTGCATCAAGCTTAGCTGATTCTTTAATGATCAATTCATCTAATTGATGGATAGCACCTTCTAACTTCGCTTTATCCACTTTTGCGTCAGTGTTAGTTGATCCGTTATTTCTGCCATAATCTGGAAGAGAAGTTTCTGGTTTAGACTCCCCACTTTGTGGAGCAACAACTCTAACCGGTACTTTTACAGTTATTTCTTTTCCATCTGCTAATCTTAAAGTTACTTTAGCAAACTTGTCCCCTAATGTATTTGTATCCGGTAAATCTATGCTAATGACCGTAACATTCTCTGGTAAGTTTAGTTTAGCAATGACATCAGCTTGACGAATTGCTTTTCCACGTTCAACTGTTACTACTCCAGTAATAGATGATTGAATGAATGCTCCAAGGTCAAAAGATGGTCGTTCATAAACTAATGAATCTTGATCCAACTGATATAAGAAGGTACGTAAAGCTTTATCTAGTTCAGCTTCAGTTGTCGCTTTATCAATGGCATCTTTTGCTTCTTTTGCTTCTTTAGCTACTTTGACTTTTTCTTCTGCCTTTTGTTCTGGCGTTAAGCTTGTACTAGCTTCAATAGCAACCGTCGCTGTTTTAGCGGCATCAGCAATTTCTTTTTTAGCAGCTTCTCTGTCAAGATCCTTCAACAATTCTGCAGCTTTATCTAATTCTGC
>NZ_VMLG01000036.1:0-617 GCF_013276565.1 Streptococcus sp. 53 | reverse complement strand
CTTACCTGGAATTTCTACCGTAGTTCCTGGTGGATATGTTGTTCCATCTGGTTTCTTAGGTGTTACTGTTACGTCTCCTGTATTTGGATCTTGATCTAATACTATTGCCGGTGTTAAACGAGCTGGTGTTTCAACAGTCACATTTTCAACAGGTTTATTCGGTTCTGCTATCTTAGCATTACCTGATGTTTTTCCGTCTGGTAATTCACTATTTGGAACTGTCCCCTTACCATTTTGTCCAATTTCTACTCTAATTGGATTTCCATCTTTTCCTGGAATTTCAACTATCGTTCCTGGTGGGTATGTTGACCCATCTGGTTTCTTAGGTGTTACTGTCACGTCTCCTGTATTTGGATCTTGATCTAGTTCAACCGTTGGTGTCTTACGGGCTGGTGTTGTTACATCAACTGGATTAGATGGTCTCTTATTCGGCTCTGTTACGATACCTTTTCCTGATTTATCAGTTTTTGGAAGTTTATCGTTTGGAACTGTTCCTGAACCGTCATTTCCAATCACTACCTCAATTGTTGTATTATTATCACCTGGGATAACTACCTTCGTTCCTAGTGGGTATGTTGTTCCATCTGGTTTCTTAGGCGTTACTACTGCATCTCCAT
>NZ_VMLG01000035.1:0-1278 GCF_013276565.1 Streptococcus sp. 53 | reverse complement strand
AAAGGACAAAATTCGTCCTTTCTTTTTTGATATTTAGAGCGATGAAAATCCGTTTTTTGAAGTTTTCAAAGTTCCGAAAACCAAAGGCATTGCGCTTGATAAGTTTGATGAGATTATTGGTGGCTTCCAGTTTGGCGTTGGAATAGGGTAGTTGAAGGGCGTTGACAATCTTTTCTTTATCCTTGAGGAAGGTTTTAAAGACAGTCTGAAAAAGAGGATGAACCTGCTTAAGATTGTCCTCAATAAGTCCGAAAAATTTCTCTGGTTCCTTATTCTGGAAGTGAAAAAGCAAGAGCTGATAGAGCTGATAGTGGTGTTTCAAGTCTTCTGAATAGCTCAAAAGCTTGTCAAGAATCTCTTTATTCGTTAAGTGCATATGAAAAGTAGGGCGATAAAAACGTTTATCACTCAATTTACGACTATCCTGCTGGATGAGCTTCCAGTAGCGCTTGACGGCCTTGTATTCATGGGATTTTCGATGAAACTGATTCATGATTTGGACACGGACACGACTCATAGCACGGCTAAGATGTTGCACAATATGGAAACGATCTAGAACGATTTTAGCGTTTGGAAAAAGTTGTCTAGCCAAGTCATAGTAGGGGCTAAACATATCCATAGTAATGATTTTCACTCGACATCGGACTGCCCTATCATATTTAAGAAAGTGATTTCGGATAATAGCTTGTGTTCGTCCCTCAAGAACAGTGATAATATTGAGCTTTTCAAAATCTTGTGCAATGAAGCTCATCTTTCCCTTAGTAAAAGCGTACTCATCCCAAGACATAATCTCAGGAAGACAAGAAAAATCATGCTTAAAACGGAAGTCATTGAGCTTGCGAATGACAGTTGAAGTTGAAATGGACAGCTGATGGGCAATATCCGTCATAGAATTTTTTTCAATCAGCTTCTGAGCAATTTTTTGGTTGATAATACGAGGGATTTGGTGATTTTTCTTGACGAGAGAGGTTTCGGCGACCATCATTTTTGAACAGTGATAGCACTTAAAACGGCGTTTTTTAAGGAGAATTCTAGTAGGCATACCAGTTGTTTCGAGGTAAGGAATCTTAGACGGTTTTTGAAAGTCATATTTCTTCATTTGACTTTCACAATCAGGACAAGATGGGGCGTCGTAGTCCAGTTTGGCGATGATTTCCTTGTGTGTATCCTTATTGATGATGTCTAGAATCTGGATATTAGGGTCTTTAATATCGAGTAGTTTTGTGATAAAATGTAATTGTTCCATATGATTCTTTCTAATGATGGTTTGGTCGCTTT
>NZ_VMLG01000034.1:0-33942 GCF_013276565.1 Streptococcus sp. 53 | reverse complement strand
TTTTATTATGAGAAGACTTTTACCCAGTATCTTTTATTGGTGATAATCTCTCAATAGCGCCTCAAACTCAGCGACAGTCATTCCCAATTGCTGACTTGCAACCTCAGCGGTTAAAAGATGCTGGCGAACGAGATTTACTAATCCTTTTTTCAGTCCTTTCTCCTCCGCTTGTTCCAAAGCATAGTCCTGAGCTAACAATGCCTGTTCTTCTCGCATACGTAGTTGACTAAACATTTTCCTGTCCTCCTCGGACCAGCTTTTGTAGTCCAGTAGTTGATCTGCCTGGCTGATGGCTCGCTCGGGTTCTTGAGTAAAGGGTTTATTCCCGAAAAACTCCAACCATGGTTTGCGAATGCTATCTTTGCTGGTTTCTCTATATTTTTTTAATTCCAAGAATGCCATCTTGACTAGATGGTTTTCTTGTCCATTAGTTGTGATGGTTAAGACTTCACCTGTCGTGTCCTCGCGCATACTAAAGCTATGAAAAGCCAAATCATCTGAGAAGTAATTACTATCTACGATAGCAATAGCATATACTGGTGCGATGTGTTTATAACTCTGATGTGTATCACCTTCTCGTTGGCGAATTTTTTCAAGATTTTGATTGACCTGACTGCACAAGTAAGCCCACAGACGATTGATGAAAAAATTCTGATGATGAACTTGAATCTCAATGATTACTTGAGTGCCATTATCTAACTCCGCCAAAACATCTATACTTGTATAGAAGTCCTGTGCCGAGTAGGGCAGGGAAGGTAAGACATGAATGTTACTTCCCTCCAAAATCGTCACATTTTTGGCTGGTAAATCCAACATATCGCGAATAAATTGACAAGTGATCTCTGGATTGCTAAAGATTTTCTTAGCAACCAAGTCGTTGGTTGGGCTAATGCCCGGATGTCTGAGAATCATCCTTTTCCTCCTTTTATTATACCACAGTTTTAAATCTAAGTTTACTAGATTCTATGGTTCTATCTATTTATTCGGAAAAGAAAGGGAAAAGTTTAAAAATAGTAAGGCTGTTTGCTTGTAAATCAGTTGGGTTTCTTTTTTCTCCGTCGCTACTACACTTAAATTTTATAGGCTCTTGAAGTCAAAAAATCTTCTATTTCCGTATAACACAGTCCCTTATGTAACTGACTCTTGGATATGGACGTATTACTATATTTCTTGGGTAGACTATCGATATAAAAGTGACTTTTGACGTTTGTGGACTGATGAAGGGCTCCTAGCTTAGCTTTGATCTCAGTAAAAAGAGTCGTCTATATCCTAATCTGCCATTCGTAAAGTTTGAAATTTACAGCCGACTGGTGTATAATATTTAGATGAAATTGTATTCTATTATGTAGAAATAGTAGAATATATATATATATATATATATATATGGAGGCGGGCATGAATAGTCCAGAAAAACAATTAAAATACAGTATACGAAAAGTAAGTGTCGGTGCAGCTAGTGTTGTCATTGGGGCACTCTATCTTTTGATGGGAGCTGGGATTGCTCATGCTGAGGGTGTGGACTCAGATAAGGGAGCTGAGAGGACTGCAAGCTCGGTAGATCCAGGACAGCCTGGAACTGGAGAGCCAGAAAACAAGACTGACCTCAGTCATACTGATGCAGCAACAAACACCTATAATGCTCCCGTAGCTGAAAATCCGCTAGTAACTCCAGAAAGTACGAAACCTCGTACTCGTAGTAAAAGAGAATTATCTGATGGGGATACAGGAGAGACACCAGCTGGCGCTACAGGAACTGAATCAGAGCCGACTTCTGGAAATGATGGAGGTTCAGACACAGCAGATACTGATCCAGATTTACTGGATGCCAATCGTAAGGGTGATACAGTAAAAGAACACCAGCCCGGGGTCATTGTGCCTAAAGATAGAGAAACGGGTGGGGATGATAAGAATGCCAACCTGAAATTTGATACTCCTAAGGAAAATCTGACTCTCGAAGAATTATGGGATATTGTAAAAAATATGCCAGACGACTTCCAAAATAATGAACGTTCTTACTTGCGTAATATGAACACCCTTGGGGATGCTCTGAACTTAAAACCGGGTGAAATCCGAGAACTCCATGATTTTGGTGGTTGGAGTGCCATTGATAAAGAAGGAACCAAAGGTAAATTCGTTATCGGTAGAAAGAACGAACAAGGTTACTTCACAGGTTGGTATAAGAAAGAAGATGGTACGATTGAACAAGGTGGTATGCTTGGCGGGGATGCTTTAGACAACATCTATGTACACGAGCAAGCCTTAGACCGTCGTTTCAGGTATATGCTCATGCTTGTTAAAGGACGTACACGTGCCAATCGTGACGAGAAGGTTTCGGATAATACAGATTATGATCCTAAATCTCAAAATGAACGTGCAGGTAAGAACTCCACCGAGTATAAAAACCTCCCATTTTTAATAAGAGATAAATATAATAAATATTCTCCAGGTGTCGTTGGATATAATGGGATAGAAAAGCAGTTTACTGCCTTTTCTCCTGCCTTCGGAAGCCGTGTTCGTGTGGAATTTGTAACAGGATATATCTCAGATATTAACGGTTCTAAAGGAACCTATCGAGTAGTCATTAAAACTAAGAATACTGCTGGTCAAGAGAATACGGTATACGATCAAACCATTCACCGTATAGCCGAAATCGTTCAAAACGAAGAGTTGTATAAGAAAGGTTTAAATGTAGAACTGGCGCACAAAACTGTTTTGAAGTTTTTTACAGATGAGTTGAATTCCCGTGTTAATAAAATTCGTAATGAGAAAATAAAATTTACTCCATTACACCGTAAATCCAAAAGAGATTATACAGAAGAAGATACCAAACTGTACAATCAATTGGAAGCAGAAGCTACGGAAGAAGCTAAAAAACAAGGCGATATTGTATTAAATGTTACGGAAGACTTCTTAAGTATAGAAAAATCAAAAGAAAGAGATTCAGAGTGGAAGAAAACTTTTACAAACACATCGCAGTCAACTACAAAGCTAGCAAACGAATTAAATAATTTATTGAAAGAGGCTGATAAAGATACGCCTAATACCCCAACTTGGCTAAACTCATCAAAAGATTCTCAATCTAAAGCTGATGACAGAGCATATAGATTACTCACTACTCTTATACCAGGTGCTAAGAAAATTATCTATCATGTTAAGGATGATCAGCTAGAAGTTGAAACAGATAAATACACCTATACTGCCGCTAGAAATGGTAGTAAGGAAGCAGGTATTCAAGGGTCAAATATAGAAGCAACTGAAAGTGCAGAGACATATAGTGTTGATTCCCGAACCTTTGATAGAGAGAATACAAATACAAAAGCAAATAACCTTAATAATGGTTGGGCTAGATCGGATTCTGAAGAGTTCAAACACTTCTCACACTTTGTAGGGGTAGATAAAGGGATTGTGCGAACGAAGGTACTGACTGATAAAGAACTATCTGATAAGATTAAGGACGCAGTGGGTCCTGGAGATAGCAATCTAGGAAAAGGTGGCTACTTCTCTACTGGGGATGTTTTATTAGGAAAAGATGTTGTTTCTTATACCGTACAAGTATTTTCAGAGAATAATGAAAGAGTAGGGGTAAACCCTCAAAGTCACCGTGTTCAGTATAATCTCCCAATTCTAGCTGACTTTTCAGTCATCCAAGATACTGTGGAACCATCACGAAACGTTGTTGAAAAAATCATTCCAAAACTAAATATTCCCGAAGAAGAGAAAAAGAAAATAACCGAAAAAATCAAGGAAAAGAAGAAAACCTCAGAATTGGCAGACCTAATCTCAGGAAATGTGAAAGTTCGCTATGTTGATGAACAAGGGCGTTTGCTATCATTGAAAAATGATACTGGAATTGGAGAAAAAGAAAGTGACGGAACCTACATTACCAATAAAAAACAACTGATTGGTACGAGTTATGATGTCACAGATAAAAAACTCAGTAGCATGACTACTACTGACGGAAGATATTATACTTTTGAAAAAGAAGCTACAGATTCTGCAAGTTTAACTGGGAATATTGTAAGCGAAGGTAGAACAGTGACCTTAGTTTATAAAGAAAGCGAAGCGCCGGCAGAAGTAGATGCAACCAGAACAGTTAAGAGAACAATTACCTATGTAAAAGAAGATAATGTGAATGGAACTATAAAAAGAACGGTTCTTGAAAAACAAACGAAAGAAAATACAGTCACATTCACAGGAAAAGAAGTAACTGATACAGAGCATAATACGGTATCTTACAAGGACTGGACAAGCACAAATAGTAAATTCCCGAAAGTAGATACACCAGTACTAGAAGGTTATATCGCAGATATAGCAAGCGTAGGAGAAGAAGAAGCAACAGCGCCAACTTCAACTGGTGAGGTGACTAATCTAACGAAAGAAGTTGTTTACACGAAATTAGGAAGTTGGGTACCAAACTTACCGAAAGGTGTAACACCACCTGAAGGAACAGATATGACACCAAAACCATATCCAAACGATCCAAACGATCCAACAAAACCTAAATATCCTGATTATCCGACAACACCAGGAAATCCAGGAGAAACACCAAACCCTCAACCTGATACCCCAGGAGGCGGAACTCCTGAAAAACCAAAAACTCCACCAGTAATTCCATATGTACCTGGATACACACCAAAAATCGGAGACAAACCGTTGGAACCAGTTGATCCAAATAATCCAGAAATTGGATACAAGGTACCACCGATTCCAGAAACACCAGAAAACGATACGCCGATTGAGTATGAAAAAGATCCTCAAAAAGCTGTAGTGAAGGTGTTCAACACAACAACTGGAACCGAGGTAGAATTACCAGAAGAGAAAGTAGAACTTTCAGGTAAAACAGGTGAACCAATTCCTGCAGATTCAGTAATAACTAAGATTGCAGAGTTGGAAAAACGTGGATATACAGTAGAAAACAAGGAACCATTGAAAGGTGCAACATTCGATAAGAATAAAGACCCTGAAAATGGAGATCCAACTCAAGTATTCAAATTACTTGTTAAGGAACGTACTGTAGAAGTAACAACACCACCAACTCCAAATACACCGGTTGACCCTAATATTCCAGACGGACCAAAATGGCCAGAAACTGGATTAGCAAAATCTGACTTAGAAAAAGAAGTAACACGTACAATTACTTACGTTAAGAAAGAAACTGCGGATGGACCAGAAATAGCGGATGCGAAACCAACTGTAAAACAAACAGCCCACTTCAAACGTAGTGCGACATATAATGCAGTTACAGGAACAATCACATACGGAAATTGGGAAAGTGCGGATAAAGAATTAGCAAAAGTAGACACACCTGAATTAACAGGCTATGTAGCAGACAAAGCTTCAGTAGATAAAGTGGAAACAAATGTAGATTCGACAGGATTAGATCAAAAAGTAGTTTATACTAAACTAGGAAGTTGGGTGCCAAGATTACCAGAAGGTGTAACACCGCCGACAGGAACAGATATGACACCTAAACCATATCCAAACAATCCGACAGATCCAACTAAGCCTGGTGATCCAACGGATCCTAATACACCAAATGTACCGGTAATTCCATATGTACCTGGATACACACCAAAAATCGGAGACAAACCGTTAGAACCAGTTGATCCAAAACATCCAGAAAATGGATATAAGGTGCCACCAGTACCAACAGAACCTGGTCAGGATACACCGATTGAGTATGTAAAAGACGGACAACAAAAAGCAATCACAAGCTTCGTAGATCCAAAAGGAAATGTATTAGAAACACCAATCACAGAAACAGGAGATTCAAATACACCATTAACAAAAGACGGTGAAATCAAAGCAACAATTGCGAAATTAAAACTAAAAGGATATGATGTTGAAACTAACACTTATCCACCTAAGGGTACTTTTGATAACGATCCTAAGGTTGATCAATACTTCAAGGTGACATTAACACCACGTGTTAAACCAGTGAAACCATTTGATCCAACAGATCCGAAAGATCCAAATAAACCAGTACCAGGACAACCAATCGATCCAGATACACCAGTAGATCCAAATAATCCAAATGATCCAACAATTCCAAGATGGACAGAGGACTTAATCAACAAACTAGAAACTACAAAACAAGTAACACGTACAATTAACTATGTTGACGAAGAA
Source organism: Streptococcus sp. 53 (assembly GCF_013276565.1). Taxonomy (GTDB): domain Bacteria; phylum Bacillota; class Bacilli; order Lactobacillales; family Streptococcaceae; genus Streptococcus. Next base: position 27,813 of record NZ_VMLG01000034.1, on the reverse strand, counting down.
GGAAACAAACTTTCTGAACCATCAACAGACAAAGTTACATTCACACGTGAAGCTAAGATTAACGTAGTAACAGGTGAGATTACTTATGGAGATTGGAAAGCAGTTGGTGGAGATAGTACATTTGATAAAGTATCATCACCAGTAGTTAAAGGTTACATCCTTAAAGATTCAGCTCAAAAAGAAGTTGCTGAAAGAAAAGGAATAACACCAACTGTTGCAAATCAAACGATTGAAGTGGTTTACAAGAAACTTGGTTCATGGGTACCAAAAGTGCCAGGTGTAGAAACACCAACGCCACTACCATATCCAAACGATCCGACAGACCCAACTAAGCCTGGAGAACCAGAATATCCACAGCCAGGAACACCAGTTGAACCAAATACACCAGTGATTCCATATGTGCCAGGTTATACACCTAAGACACCAGATGGAAATCCATTAGTACCAGTTGATCCAGAACATCCAGAAAATGGATACAAGGTACCACCAGTACCAACAGAGCCTGGTAAGGATACACCGATTGAGTATGTAAAAGTTCCAAATACACCTAGTCCGGAAGAACCGGTAAAACCAACTCCAGAAAGTAATCATATTACAATCTGGGTGGATGAAAATGGTAAGCCATTGAAACCAGAAAAACCTGGAACTCATGAGCCAGGAAATATTCCTGGATACAGATATATTACAACTGTAACGAAGGATGGTGTTACAATTCATAGATTTGAAAAGATAACACCAGTAGAGCCTAATAATCCTGTTCCACAGAAACCGACCACACCGATTCCAACTCCACAAGATCCGACTATTCCAACACCAGAAAGTCAAATTCCAACTCCAAACACTCCAGAAGCAAATACTCCGACTTCTGAGACAAATAGAAGAGAGGAATTGCCAAACACAGGTACAGAAGCTAATGCTACCTTGGCTAGCGTTGGTATCATGACCTTGTTAGCTGGTCTAGGACTAGGATTCTTCAAGAAAAAAGAAGATGAAAAATAAAGCTCTTTATCAACTGTAGCAGGTTGAGAAAAGCTAAGATTAAGAAGAGGCTGAGAAAAAAGCCTCTCAAATCAGAAAAACGCATAGTATCAGGTATTGAAAAACTTGAGACTATGCGTTTTATTGTGGAAAGATTTACTTCATTTTTTCCGGAAGTTGAGTTTTGGGTCCAGTCTCTTTAAATTATATGTTATCTCAAATTCAGAATAGAGCATTATAACTTATAAAACATTGCTAGAAATTGATTCGACTTTACTATCCTATTTGTTCAGAGTTTATTTCATTTTGCTATAAAGTTTGATATTTCTTTTGTTTTTCTACTCTTTTTCCGAATAAATAGATAGAAGCATCGAATCTAGTAAATTAGATTAAAAAATGTGCTATAATGAAAGGAGAAGAAATATGACTGTACGTCATCCGGGCATCAGCCCGACCAACGATTTGGTTGCTAAGAAAATCTTTAGCAATCCAGAAATCACTTGTCAATTTATTCGTGATATGCTGGACTTGCCAGCCAAAAATGTAATCATTTTGGAAGGAAGTAACATTCACGTCTTGCCTTCTTTACCCTACTCGGCGCAGGATTTCTATACCAGTATAGATGTTTTAGCGGAGTTGGACAATGGCACTCAAGTTATCATCGAGATTCAGGTACATCATCAGAATTTTTTCATCAATCGTTTGTGGGCTTACCTATGCAGCCAGGTCAATCAAAATCTTGAAAAAATTCGCCAACGAGAAGGTGATACACACCAGAGTTACAAACATGTCGCACCAGTATACGCTATCGCAATCGTGGATAGTAATTATTTCCAAGATGACTTGGCTTTCCATAGCTTTAGCATGCGAGAGGATACGACAGGTGAGGTTTTAACCATTACCAACAATGGTCAGGAAAACCATTTAGTTAAGATGGCGTTCTTGGAATTAAGAAAATACAGAGAAACCAGCAAAGATAAGGTTCGTAAACCATGGTTGGAGTTTTTCGGCAATAAGCCCTTTACTCAACAACCTGAGCGAGCCATCAGCCAAGCAGATCAACTGCTGGACTACAAGAGCTGGTCCGAGGAGGACAGGAAAATGTTTAGTCAACTACGTATGCGAGAAGAACAGGCCTTGTTAGCACAGGACTATGCCTTGGAAACAGCTAGGGCTGAGGGGATTGAACAAGGACTTGAACGAGGACGAGCGGAAGGCATTGAAGAGGGATTAAAAGTAGGTCTAGTAAATCTCGTTTGCCAAGGTCTGCTGCTATCTGAGGTTGCGAGTGAACAATTGGGCATGACCGTCTCTGAATTTGAGTCACTCTTGTGAACAAGTAAAAATGTTTTACCATCTATCTTGCAAAATAAATAGAATTTCTAATCCAAATGTTTTTTAATACCAAGCATAAGCAGAGTCGGTTTTTCTAGGATATTTGGGTTAATACTTATCATTATCTTGAATGCCTTAGTGAAACATGCTATACTACTTGTATGATTATTTTACAAGCTAATAAAATTGAACGTTCTTTTGCAGGAGAGGTTCTTTTTGATAATATCAACCTGCAGGTTGATGAACGAGATAGGATTGCCCTCGTTGGGAAAAATGGTGCAGGTAAGTCTACTCTTTTGAAGATTTTGGTTGGAGAAGAGGAGTCAACTAGCGGAGAAATCAATAAGAAAAAAGATATTTCTCTGTCTTACCTAGCCCAAGATAGCCGTTTTGAGTCTGAAAATACCATCTATGATGAAATGCTTCATGTCTTTGATGACTTGCGTCGGACTGAGAAACAACTTCGTCAGATGGAGCTAGAGATGGGTGAAAAGTCTGGTGAGGATTTGGATAAGCTGATGTCAGATTACGACCGCTTATCTGAGAATTTTCGCCAAGCAGGTGGTTTCATCTATGAAGCTGATATTCGAGCGATTTTAAATGGATTCAAGTTTGACGAATCTATGTGGCAGATGAAAATTGCCGAGCTTTCTGGTGGTCAAAATACTCGTTTGGCACTGGCCAAAATGCTCCTTGAAAAGCCCAATCTCTTGGTCTTGGACGAGCCAACCAACCACTTGGATATTGAAACTATTGCCTGGCTAGAGAATTACTTGGTAAACTATAGCGGTGCCCTCATTATCGTCAGCCACGACCGTTATTTCTTGGACAAGGTTGCGACAATTACGCTGGATTTGACCAAGTATTCCTTGGATCGCTATGTGGGCAACTACTCTCGTTTTGTCGAGTTGAAGGAGCAAAAACTAGCTACTGAGGCAAAAAACTATGAAAAGCAACAAAAGGAAATTGCCGCTCTGGAAGACTTTGTCAACCGCAATCTAGTCCGAGCTTCAACGACTAAACGTGCCCAATCTCGTCGTAAACAACTGGAAAAAATGGAACGTTTGGACAAGCCTGAAGCTGGTAAGAAATCTGCCAACATGACCTTCCAGTCGGAAAAAAACTCTGGTAATGTTGTATTGACTGTTGAAAATGCGGCCATTGGTTATGATGGGGAAGTGCTGTCAGAGCCTATCAACCTAGACCTTCGTAAGATGAATGCTGTTGCCATCGTTGGTCCAAATGGTATTGGGAAATCAACCTTTATCAAGTCTATAGTAGACCAGATTCCTTTTATCAAGGGTGAAAAGCGATTTGGCGCCAATGTTGAGGTTGGCTACTATGATCAGACGCAAAGCAAGCTGACACCAAGTAATACTGTACTGGATGAACTCTGGAATGATTTTAAACTGACACCAGAAGTTGAAATCCGCAACCGTCTAGGTGCCTTCCTTTTCTCAGGAGATGATGTTAAAAAATCAGTCGGCATGCTGTCTGGTGGCGAGAAAGCTCGTTTGCTTTTGGCTAAATTGTCTATGGAAAATAACAACTTCCTGATCCTTGACGAGCCAACCAACCACTTGGATATTGATAGTAAGGAAGTGCTAGAAAATGCCTTGATTGACTTTGATGGAACTCTTCTATTCGTTAGCCATGACCGTTACTTTATCAATCGTGTGGCAACTCATGTACTGGAATTGTCAGAGAATGGATCGACTCTCTACTTGGGAGATTACGACTACTATGTTGAGAAGAAGGCTGAAATGGAAGTCTGTCAGATAGAGGAAACCTCAACTATCAATCAAGTAAAAGAAGTAAGTCCAGTTAATGACTATCAAGCTCAGAAAGAAAGTCAAAAAGAAGTTCGCAAACTCATGCGACAAATCGAAAATCTAGAAGCTGAAATTGAAGAGTTAGAAAGTCAAAGCCAAGACATTTCTGAACAAATGTTGGAAACCAATGATGCCGATAAACTGATGGAATTACAGGCTGAGCTGGACAAAATCAGCCACCGTCAGGAAGAAGCTATGCTTGAGTGGGAAGAATTATCAGAGCAGGTGTAAAGATGGAACATCTTGGAAAAGTATTTCGTGAATTTCGAACAAGTGGAAATTATTCTTTAAAGGAGGCGGCAGGGGAGTCTTGCTCTACCTCTCAGTTATCTCGCTTTGAGCTTGGGGAGTCTGACCTAGCAGTCTCACGGTTCTTTGAGATTTTGGATAATATTCATGTCACAATCGAAAATTTCATGGATAAGGCAAGAAATTTTCACAATCATGAACATGTTGCCCTGATGGGACAAATTATTCCGCTTTACTACTCAAATGATATTGCAGGTTTTCAAAAGCTTCAAAGAGAACAACTTGAAAAGGCTAAGAGTTCGACCAATCCTCTCTATTTTGAGCTGAACTGGATTTTGCTACAGGGTCTGATTTGTCAAAGAGATTCGAGTTATGATATGAAGCAAGATGATTTGGATAAGGTGGCAGATTATCTCTTCAAAACAGAAGAATGGACCATGTATGAGTTGATTCTTTTCGGTAACCTTTATAGTTTCTACGATGTGGACTATGTCACTCGGATTGGTAGAGAAGTTATGGAGAGGGAAGAATTTTACCAAGAGATTGGTCGCCATAAGAGATTAGTGTTGATTTTGGCTCTTAACTGTTATCAGCATTGTTTAGAGCATCTTTCTTTTGATAACGCTAGCTATTGTGAGGCTTATACAGAGAAGATTATTGGTAAAAACATTAGTCTGTATGAACGAAATATTTTACATTACTTAAAAGGTTTTGCCTTGTACTAAAAAGGACAGTTTAAAGAAGGCTGTAAGCAGATGCAAGAGGCCATGCATATTTTTGATGTGCTAGGTCTTCCAGAGCAAGTAGCCTATTATCAGGAACACTACGAAAAATTTGTCAAAGATTAATTTTCCCAAATAAGGGAAAAAGAAAAAAGCTCCTTTCGGTTTTGATACAATAGTTTCAAAATTTGAGAGGAGTTTTTATATGAATCGCTATGCCGTACAGTTGATTAGCCGTGGAGCTGTTAACAAGATAGGGAATATGCTCTATGATTATGGAAATAGTGTCTGGTTGGCTTCCATGGGGACTATCGGACAGACAGTTTTAGGAATGTATCAGATTTCTGAACTCGTCACATCTATTCTAGTCAATCCTTTTGGTGGAGTTATATCAGACCGTTTTTCTCGTCGTAGGATTTTAATGGCGACGGACCTTGTTTGTGGGATTCTTTGTCTGGCTATTTCTTTCATAAGGAATGACAGCTGGATGATTGGCGCTTTGATTGTTGCCAACATTGTGCAGGCTATTGCTTTTGCCTTTTCTCGTACAGCCAATAAAGCTATCATAACTGAAGTGGTGGAGAAAGATGAGATTGTGATCTATAACTCTCGCTTAGAGCTGGTTTTGCAGGTTGTAGGTGTTAGCTCTCCTGTTCTTTCCTTCCTTGTTTTACAGTTTGCAAGTCTCCATATGACTCTACTGCTAGACTCGCTGACTTTTTTCATTGCTTTTATTCTAGTGGCTCTCCTTCCAAAAGAGGAAGCAGGAGTTCAAGAGAAAAAGGCTTTTACTGGGAGAGATATTTTTGTAGATATCAAGGATGGGTTACACTATATCTGGCATCAGCAAGAAATTTTCTTCCTTTTGCTGGTAGCTTCCAGCGTTAATTTCTTTTTCGCAGCTTTTGAATTTCTACTCCCCTTTTCGAATCAGCTTTACGGGTCAGAAGGAGCCTATGCAAGTATTTTAACTATGGGGGCTATTGGTTCCATCATTGGGGCTCTTCTAGCTAGTAAAATTAAAGCTAATGTTTATAATCTTTTGATTTTACTGTCTTTGACAGGTGTAGGAGTTTTTATGATGGGATTACCACTTCCAACTTTTCTTTCCTTTTCTGGAAATTTAGTTTGTGAATTGTTTATGACGATTTTTAATATTCACTTTTTTACTCAAGTACAAACCAAGGTTGAAGGTGAATATCTGGGAAGAGTTCTCAGTTCGATTTATACCTTAGCTATACTATTTATGCCTATAGCAAAAGGATTTATGACAGTCTTGCCAAGTGTATATCTCTCTTCTTTCCTGATAATTGGAAGTGGTGTTATCATCTTGTCTTGTATATCGTTTGTTTATGTTCGAACTCGTTTTGAAAAATTGATATAAGGCTGCTTGAGTTTCAAAAATAATTTCAAACTAAGTGTTTTTTCCGCCCTTCTCGTTTGTGAGGAGGGCTTAGTTTATGGTAAAATGGTCTTATGAATAAAAGAATGAATGAGTTAGTCGCTTTGCTCAATCGCTATGCGGCTGAATACTATACCAGCGATAATCCCTCGGTTTCTGACAGTGAGTATGACCGCCTTTACCGAGAGTTGGTTGAGTTAGAAACTGCCTATCCAGATCAAGTGCTAGCAGACAGTCCGACCCATCGTGTTGGTGGCAAGGTTTTAGATGGTTTTGAAAAATACAGTCATCAGTATCCTCTTTATAGTTTGCAGGATGCTTTTTCACGTGAGGAGCTAGATGCTTTTGATGCGCGTGTTCGTAAGGAAGTGGTCCATCCGACTTATATTTGTGAGCTGAAAATCGATGGCTTATCTATCTCGCTTACTTATGAAAAGGGGATTCTAGTTGCAGGTGCAACACGTGGAGATGGTTCAATTGGTGAAAATATCACAGAAAACCTCAAGCGTGTTAAGGATATTCCTTTGACTTTGCCAGAAGAACTAGATATCACAGTTCGTGGGGAATGTTATATGCCACGCGCTTCTTTTGACCAGGTCAACCAAGCTCGACAAGAAAATGGAGAGCCTGAATTTGCCAATCCTCGTAATGCGGCGGCAGGCACCCTGCGACAGTTGGATACAGCTGTAGTTGCCAAGCGCAATCTTGCAACGTTTCTCTATCAAGAAGCCAGTCCTTCAACTCGTGATAGCCAAGAAAAAGTTTTGAAGCACCTAGAACAGCTTGGTTTTGTAGTTAATTCAAAGCGAATTTTGGCTGAAAACATAGATGAAATCTGGGATTTTATCCAAGAAGTGGGACAGGAAAGGGACAATCTGCCTTATGATATCGATGGGGTAGTGATCAAGGTCAACGACTTAGCAAGCCAAGAAGAACTCGGTTTTACCGTCAAGGCTCCAAAGTGGGCAGTAGCCTACAAGTTCCCTGCTGAAGAAAAAGAAGCCCAACTTTTATCAGTTGACTGGACAGTTGGCCGTACGGGCGTTGTGACTCCAACTGCAAATTTGACACCAGTACAACTAGCAGGAACAACTGTTAGCCGTGCGACCCTACACAATGTGGATTATATTGCTGAAAAAGATATCCGCAAAGACGACACGGTTATCGTCTATAAGGCTGGGGACATCATTCCTGCTGTTTTACGTGTGGTAGAGTCCAAACGAATTTCTGAAGAGAAACTAGATATTCCAACAAGCTGCCCAAGTTGTGATTCGGATTTGTTGCATTTTGAAGATGAAGTGGCCCTGCGTTGTATCAATCCGCGTTGCCCTGCCCAAATTATGGAAGGCTTGATTCACTTTGCTTCTCGAGATGCCATGAATATTACAGGACTTGGTCCATCGATTGTTGAGAAGCTTTTCGCTGCTAATTTAGTCAAGGATGTGGCGGATATTTATCGTTTGAAAGAAGAAGATTTCCTTCTTTTAGAGGGGGTCAAGGAAAAGTCTGCTTCTAAACTGTATCAAGCCATCCAAGCATCTAAGGAAAACTCAGCTGAGAAGCTCTTATTTGGTTTGGGAATTCGCCATGTCGGAAGCAAGGCCAGTCAGCTCTTACTTCAACATTTCCACTCGATTGAAAATCTAGCTCAGGCAGATCCAGAGGAAGTGGCGAGTATTGAAAGTTTGGGTGGTGTGATTGCCAACAGTCTTCAGACTTATTTTGCTACAGAAGGCTCTGAAATTCTCCTCAGAGAATTGAAAGAAACTGGGGTCAATCTGGACTATAAAGGACAGACGGTAGTAGCAGATGCAGCCTTGTCAGGTTTGACAGTGGTATTGACTGGAAAATTGGAACGGCTCAAGCGCTCAGAAGCTAAAAGCAAACTCGAAAGTCTGGGTGCCAAGGTGACAGGCAGTGTTTCTAAAAAGACCGACCTCGTCGTTGCAGGAGCAGATGCTGGAAGTAAACTTCAAAAAGCGCAAGAACTTGGTATTGAGGTTCGAGATGAGGCATGGCTAGAAAGTTTGTAATGATCGTTTAAAACCAGAGTTTAGATAATATGACTATGTTTGTTAATCGGGACAAAATCGGTCAAGAATTTATTAGTGAAACAGAAATAAAATAAAAAGGAAAAATAAAAATGTATACCTACCCTATGCGCATTCATTACCATCGCAAGAATGGTGAATATGACACTTGCTCTTTTGTAAAAAGCCAGGACCAGCGAATTGATTTACTAACTTACCAAGAAGATTATTTTGGAGCCTTATTTAGCTTTGAACACCCAAGCGTTCATCCCTTAGAAAGCTTGAATTTTGTGGTTCATACCGGCCAAACCAGTAAAGAGTATGCTATCCGTTTTAATCACTATCCTCTCTTAACGGAGGTCTGGATTTTGGAAGGCGATGATAGGATTTATTACTCTGAAAATCCTGCTATTGCCAGTCCTTTCTATAAAAATCAAAATCCTTTTGCCTTTGATAAGGCCATTAACAGTGCTAGTTTCGACCATCATTGGGGTTACCAAGGGGAATTGGGTTGCCGTGTAGAGGACAATCAGGCTCATTTTTCCCTTTGGTCACCAACAGCGACAGCAGTGCAGGTTGTGGTTTATGAATCAGCTGCTAATGATGCCTCTGTTTGGAAAACTTTTGATATGGAAAGAGGCAATCGCTACTCTTATAACCATAAGGACAATACTATTGGTGTCTGGAGTTTGGATGTTGAGGAAGATTTGACTGGTAAGGCTTATCAGTATCAGGTCCAATTCCCTCATCACCAAACACTGACACGCGATCCTTATACCATCGCGACTAGTCCTGATGGCAAACGTTCAGCTATTCTGAGCCATGCAGAAAAACAAGTCGAAAACTTCGAGGTCAAGCATGGTTCTGATGCTGCTTGGCGTTTGACAAATCTATGTAAGGCAGTCATTTGTGAAATGCACATCCGTGATTTGACCCAATCACCGACCTCAGGTGTGGATGAACATCTTCGAGGAACGTTCTTAGGTGCTGCTCAGACTGGAACAGTTAACCAGTACGGTCAGTCAACTGCTTTTGATCACATCAAGAAGTTGGGCTACAATTATGTTCAGTTGCAACCAATTGCAGACCGTCACAAAGAATACGATGAGGATGGGAATGTAACCTACAACTGGGGTTATGACCCACAAAACTATAACTCGCCAGAAACTAGTTTTTCAACTAATCCAGACGACCCAGCTCAGGTTATTCGTGATTTGAAGACCATGGTTCAAGCTTACCACGATGCGGGAATTGGTGTCATTATGGATGTGGTCTATAACCATACCTTCTCAGTTGTTGATGCACCTTTCCAAACAACTGTCCCTGACTATTATTATCGTATGAATCCAGATGGTACCTTCCAGAATGGAACGGGTGTTGGAAATGAAACAGCCAGTGAACACGAAATGTTTCGCAAGTATATGATTGATTCTCTTCTATACTGGGTGCAGGAATACAATATTGACGGCTTCCGTTTTGACTTGATGGGTATTCATGATGTCAAGACCATGCAGATGATTCGTCAAAGCTTGGATGAAATCGACCCTAACATTATCCTTTATGGAGAAGGTTGGGACATGGGAACAGGTCTTGCCCCTTATGATAAGGCTAAGAAAGACAACGCCTACGAAATGCCAAATATTGGTTTCTTTAATGACAATCAGCGTGATGCTGTCAAAGGTGGAGAAGTTTACGGTGCTATCAAGTCAGGTTTTGTCAGTGGTGCTGCGACAGAGCCAATTCTAGCTAAAGCAATCCTAGGAAGTCGTGAATTAGGAACCTATACACATCCAAATCAGGTGCTTAACTATGTGGAAGCCCATGACAATTACAATCTTCACGATTTATTGGCAACCCTTCATCCAGACCAAAGTTCAGAACAAATCATGCGCAAGGTTGAGACAGCCACAGCTATGAATCTGCTCATGCAGGGGATGGCCTTTATGGAAATCGGTCAAGAATTTGGTCGTACCAAACTGGTTGCGACTGGTGAGAATGGTAAGTTGACACATGATGATAGAGAGCGTGCGATGAATAGCTATAATGCTCCTGATAGTGTGAATCAAGTCAACTGGAACTTGATTAATGAGCGTCAAGACAGTATTGAATTTATTCGTCAAGTCATCCGATTGAAGACAAAAACTGGTGCCTTTTCTTACTCTAGCTATGATGAAATTTACCATCATGTCTTTGTGCATTCTGCGATTGAACATAGCGGTTTGATTGTCTATGAGATTCAAGGGGAAGAACATTTACTGGTTGTATTTAATGCTAAAGGGCAAGACTTCCAGTTTGAAAATGCTGGAAATCTAGAACTATTGGTGACCAATAGCCATTTAGCTGATAAAGACATGGTTGGTGGCGTTAGCGCTAGTGTCTTTAAAGTCTTATAAAATAGATTTATAATTTAAATTCATTTGCAGTACTGTATCTCTTAATAACAATAAAATCAGGAAATTGTTTTCCTGGTTTTATTTTTTGCTATAAAAAAATAATATTGGTAGCAAAAATACGAACTTTTTGGTATTATAGTAGAGAAAAGAAAGGCGTTTTCACATTTTTTTGAAAAAACATTGATTTACAAGTGGACACATCAGTGAATTTGTTGAAGATTTTCAAAAGAATTTTTACTAAATATAGTAATTCACTTGAATCTTCTCTAAAAAGGTAGTATAATAAAAACATAGAAAACGCTTACAGAAAAGAGGGGGTATTATGGATAAAAGAGAAGCTTTGCGCACCTTTATGACAGGAGAAAATTTTCACCTTCAGCATTATCTAGGAGCACATAGGGAAGAGCTAAATGGAGAGTATGGTTATACTTTCCGTGTTTGGGCACCTAATGCTCAGGCTGTTCACTTGGTTGGTGATTTTACCAACTGGATTGAGGGTCAGATTCCAATGGTAAGAAATGACTTTGGGGTCTGGGAAGTCTTTACCAATATGGCTCAAGAAGGGCATATTTACAAATACCATGTCACACGTCAAAATGGTCATCAACTGATGAAGATTGACCCTTTTGCTGTCAGATATGAGGCTCGTCCAGGAACAGGGGCAATCGTAACAGAGCTTCCAGAAAAGAAATGGAAGGATGGACTTTGGCTGGCACGAAGAAAACGTTGGGGCTTTGCTGAACGTCCTGTCAATATCTATGAAGTTCACGCTGGCTCATGGAAAAGAAATCCTGATGGTAGTCCTTATAGTTTTGCCCAGCTCAAGGATGAACTCATTCCTTATCTCGTTGAAATGAACTATACTCATATCGAGTTTATGCCCTTGATGTCCCACCCTTTGGGCTTGAGTTGGGGTTATCAGCTTATGGGTTACTTCGCTTTAGAGCATGCTTATGGTAGACCAGAGGAGTTTCAAGATTTTGTCGAGGAATGTCACTTAAACAATATAGGCGTTATTGTAGACTGGGTACCTGGTCACTTTACTATCAATGATGATGCCTTGGCCTATTATGATGGAACACCGACTTTTGAATACCAAGACCATAATAAGGCTCATAACTACGGTTGGGGGGCACTCAATTTTGACCTTGGAAAGAATGAAGTCCAGTCTTTCTTGATTTCTAGTATTAAGTTTTGGATTGATTTTTATCATTTAGATGGTATTCGCGTGGATGCGGTTAGCAACATGCTCTATCTTGACTACGATGATGCTCCATGGACACCTAATAAAGATGGGGGAAATCTCAACTATGAAGGTTATTATTTCCTTCAACGCTTGAATGATATTATTAAGTTAGAATATCCAGATGTGATGATGATTGCAGAAGAAAGTTCGTCTGCAACCAAGATTACGGGAATGAAAGAGCTTGGTGGTCTAGGATTTGACTACAAATGGAACATGGGCTGGATGAATGATATCCTCCGTTTCTACGAAGAAGATCCGATTTATCGTAAATATGACTTTAATTTGGTGACTTTCAGCTTTATGTATGTTTTCAATGAAAACTATCTCTTACCATTCTCGCACGATGAAGTGGTTCATGGTAAGAAGAGTATGATGCATAAAATGTGGGGAGATCGTTACAATCAATTCGCAGGTTTGCGCAATCTCTATACGTACCAAATTTGTCACCCTGGTAAGAAATTGCTCTTCATGGGTAGCGAATACGGTCAATTCCTAGAATGGAAATCTGAAGAGCAGTTGGAATGGTCTAATCTAGAAGATCCAATGAATGCTAAGATGAAGTATTTCACTTCTCAGCTAAACCAGTTTTACAAAGACAACCGCTGTCTGTGGGAAATTGATACCAGCTATGATGGTATTGAAATCATTGATGCGGATAATCGAGACCAGAGTGTTCTTTCCTTTATTCGTAAGGGTAAGAAGGGCGACATGCTAGTCTGCGTCTTTAATATGGCACCTGTTGAACGGAAAGATTTTACAATCGGACTACCCGTTGCAGGAATTTACGAAGAGGTATGGAATACTGAGTTAGAACAGTGGGGAGGCGTTTGGAAAGAACATAATCAAACTGTTCAAACGCAAGAAGGACTATGGAAAGATTATGAGCAGACCTTGACCTTTACCCTACCGGCTATGGGAGCTAGTGTTTGGAAAATCAAACGCCGCTTGAAACCTACTAAAACCGTCACAAGTAAAAACCAAAAAGGAGTAGAAAATGAAGAATGAAATGTTAGCTTTGATTCTTGCTGGTGGGCAAGGAACTCGTCTCGGTAAACTCACTCAAAGCATCGCAAAACCAGCTGTGCAATTTGGTGGACGCTACCGTATCATTGACTTTGCCCTCTCAAACTGTGCCAACTCAGGGATTCACAATGTTGGAGTCATTACACAGTACCAGCCCCTTGCTCTCAACAATCATATAGGGAATGGTTCAAGCTGGGGCTTAGACGGTATCAATTCTGGTGTCTCTATTCTTCAACCTTATTCTGCAAGTGAAGGAAATCGTTGGTTCGAAGGGACTAGCCACGCTATTTACCAAAATATCGATTATATCGACAGTGTCAATCCTGAGTATGTCTTGATTTTGTCTGGGGATCACATCTACAAAATGGACTATGATGATATGCTCCAGTCTCATAAGGATAATAATGCCAGCTTGACAGTAGCAGTTTTAGACGTCCCTCTTAAAGAAGCGAGCCGTTTTGGTATCATGAACACAGATGCCAATAACCGTATTGTTGAATTTGAAGAAAAACCAGCTCAACCTAAATCTACAAAAGCTTCTATGGGAATCTACATTTTTGATTGGCAACGCCTTCGTAATATGTTAGTCGCTGCTGAAAAGAGTAATGTGGATATGTCAGACTTTGGTAAAAATGTCATTCCGAATTACCTTGAGTCAGGTGAAAGTGTTTATGCTTACGAATTTAGCGGTTACTGGAAAGATGTTGGTACGATTGAGTCTCTTTGGGAAGCGAACATGGAGTACATTTCTCCAGAGAATGCCTTGGATAGTCGTAACCGTCAATGGAAGATTTACTCAAGAAACTTGATTTCACCACCAAACTTCCTCGGAGCAAATGCTGATGTGGAAGATTCCTTGGTTGTCGATGGCTGTTTTGTAGATGGAACTGTTAAACATTCTATCCTTTCAACAGGTGCGCAAGTTCGCGAAGGAGCGGAAGTTGTTGATTCAGTTATCATGAGTGGAGCTATCATTGGTCAAGGAGCTAAGATTAAACGTGCCATTATTGGTGAAGGTGCGATTATTTCTGACGGTGTCGAAATTGATGGAACAGATGAAGTACAAGTTGTAGGATATAATGAAGTAGTGGGGGTAGCAACAGATGAAGATTGATAAATATTCTGCCATTTTAGGAAATACAGTTGGTTTTCATGATATGTCGACATTGACGGACCACCGTCCAGTAGCAAGTTTGCCATTTGGTGGGAAATATCGTTTGATTGACTTCCCGCTTTCTAGTCTTGCTAATGCAGGTGTTCGTAGCGTCTTTGGTATTTTCCAGCAGGATAATATCAGCTCAGTCTTTGACCATATTCGTTCAGGACGCGAGTGGGGCTTATCAACCCTTCTTAGCCATTACTATCTAGGGATTTACAATACCCGTGTAGAAAGTAGCACAGTTGGAAAAGAATACTACCAGCAGCTTCTTACTTATTTGAAACGTTCTGGGTCAAACCAAACAGTTTCACTCAACTGTGATGTTTTGATTAACATTGATTTGAACCAAGTTTTCCACCTACATAGTACAACAAAAGGGCCTATCACTGTAGTTTATAAAAAACTAGCTAAGAAAGATATTTCAGAAGTAAATGCAATCTTAGAAGTGGATGAAACAGACCATGTTCTTTCTCATAAACTCTTTGACAGCAAGTCAACAGCTGAAACGTTCAATATGTCTACAGATATCTTTGTCGTTGATACACCTTGGTTGATTGAACGCTTGGAAGAAGAAGCTAAAAAAGAACATCCAGAGAAGTTGCGCTATGTTTTACGGGATTTGGCTACAAAAGAGGGAGCTTTCGCCTACGAGTATACAGGCTACCTAGCCAATATTCACTCTGTAGAGTCTTATTACAAAGCTAACAAAGATATGCTTGAATCGCAAAAATTCTACTCTCTCTTCTCACCAAATCAAAAGATTTATACAAAGGTCAAAAACGAAGAGCCAACTTACTATGCTAATACATCTAAGGTAAGTACTTCTCAGTTTGCGTCTGGTAGTATCATTGAAGGTCAAGTGGCTAATTCTGTTCTATCACGTAATATTCATGTCCATAAGGATAGCTTGGTTAAAGATAGCCTGCTCTTCCCTCGTGTTGTTATTGGAGAAGGAGCTCAGGTTGAATATGCTATCTTGGACAAGGGTGTTGAAGTTGAGCCTGGTGTTGTGATTCGAGGAACTGCAGAACATCCAGTTGTCGTTAAGAAAGGTAGCAAAGTAACAGAGGATATTCATTCATGAAAATTTTATTTGTAGCAGCAGAGGGTGCACCCTTTTCAAAAACAGGTGGTCTGGGAGACGTCATTGGCGCTCTTCCTAAATCACTGGTAAAAGCGGGACATGAAGTTGCAGTGATTTTACCCTACTATGACATGGTAGAGTCTAAATTTGGAAATCAGATTGAAGATGTGCTTCATTTTGAGGTGAGCGTCGGTTGGCGCAGACAGTACTGTGGGATTAAGAAAACCGTCTTAAACGGTGTAACCTTCTACTTTATTGACAGCCAATATTATTTCTTCCGTGGCCATGTTTACGGTGATTTTGATGATGGGGAACGTTTCGCTTTCTTCCAACTGGCTGCCATTGAGGCTATGGAAAGGATTGACTTCATTCCTGACCTTCTCCATGTTCATGACTACCATACAGCCATGATACCGTTCTTGTTAAAGGAAAAATACCGTTGGATTCAAGCCTATCAAGGTATTAAAACTGTTTTAACCATTCATAATTTGGAATTCCAAGGACAATTTTCAGAAGGAATGTTATGGGATTTGTTTGGAGTCGGCTTTGAACGTTACGCTGATGGTACCCTTCGCTGGAACAACTGTCTGAACTGGATGAAGGCTGGTATTCTCTATGCGGACCGTGTTTCAACCGTTTCGCCTAGTTATGCTCATGAAATTATGACCAGTCAGTTCGGATGTAACTTGGATCAGATTCTTCGAATGGAATCTGGCAAGGTATCTGGTATCGTGAATGGGATTGATGCTGACCTGTATAATCCTCAGACGGATGCTCTTTTAGACTATCATTTTAATCTGGAAGATTTGTCTGGAAAAGCCCAAAATAAGGCAAAATTGCAAGAGAGAGTAGGCTTGCCAGTTAGAGCTGACGTTCCACTGGTGGGAATTGTTTCTCGTTTGACACGTCAAAAAGGTTTTGATGTGGTGGTCGAAAGTCTGCACCATATCTTGCAAAATGATGTTCAGATTGTTCTTTTGGGAACTGGCGATCCAGCCTTTGAAGGAGCTTTCTCATGGTTTGCTCAGATTTACCCAGACAAGCTATCAGCAAATATCACTTTTGATGTCAAACTTGCTCAAGAAATCTACGCCGCTTGTGATCTCTTCCTCATGCCAAGTCGTTTTGAACCGTGTGGCTTGTCTCAAATGATGGCGATGCGTTACGGAACCTTGCCATTGGTTCATGAAGTTGGTGGCTTGCGAGATACCGTTCGTGCTTTCAATCCAATCGAAGGAAGCGGTACTGGCTTTAGCTTCGACAATCTATCTCCTTACTGGTTAAATTGGACTTTCCAAACAGCATTGGACTTGTATAGAAACCATCCTGATGTTTGGAGAAACCTACAAAAACAAGCTATGGCGTGTGATTTCTCATGGGATACAGCCTGCAGGTCATACCTTGACTTGTACCATAGTTTAGTTAATTAATAGATAAAATCGTATGATGACTTCATACGATTTTTAGGCTGTTTAGAGAGGAGAACTGATGTCTCAAGTAAAAGGCTTGTGTGTTATGGATGTGGATGGAACCTTAATCCTAGAAGAAGTGATTGATTTATTGGGAAGAGAGGCAGCTTGTGAGGAGGAAATTGCGCAGCTTACAAGTCAGGCAATGCGAGGAGAGTTGGACTTTGAAAGCAGTTTACGAGACAGAGTGTCCTTCTTGGAAGGTCTTCCTGTTTCGGTTTTTGATAAAGTCTTCAACACTATTCATCTATCGCCAAATGCCCAAGAATTCATCTCCATTCTCCAAAAGAATGGTATCCTAGTTGGTCTGGTGTCCGGTGGCTTTACACCAATAGTTGAAAGATTGGCAAAATCTCTTGGAATTGCCTATTTCTCTGCCAACCAACTTGAAGTCAAAGGTGGCTTTCTAACAGGGAAATTAGTTGGACAAATTATTAGTCCCGAGGTTAAAAAAGAGACTATGGAACAATGGAGAGAGGAACTAAAACTTTCTAAAGAAAGAACGATTGCAATCGGTGATGGGGCCAATGATTTATTGATGTTGAAATCAGCAGGATTGGGAATTGCTTTTTGTGCCAAAGAAGTGCTGAAACAGGAAATACCGAATCATGTTGACAAGAGGGATTTTTTAGAAGTTCTACCTTTGATTGACTGTTTAGAATGAGGGAAAATATGAAGATTGTAATTGCACCAGATTCGTTTAAGGAAAGCTTGTCTGCTCAACAGGTGGCTGAAGCTATTAAAAGAGGTTTCCAACAATCGATAGCAGATGTAGAATATCTCCTCTGCCCTGTTGGTGATGGGGGAGAAGGTACTGTAGATGCTATCCGACATTCTCTTGACCTAGAAGAAAAATGGATCCAAGTGACAGGCCCTTTTGGCCAAAAAGAAGCCATGCGCTATTTTCAAAAAGGGAAACTGGCACTATTTGAAGTTGCTGATTTGGTTGGCCTTGGAAAAATTCCGATAGAGAAACGAAATCCACTTCAAATCCAAACTCGTGGTATCGGAGAGTTGATTCGCCATCTCATTGCTCAAGGGATTAAAGAAATCTATATCGGCGTTGGTGGCACGGCCAGTAATGACGGAGGAATTGGGATCGCTGCTGGTTTAGGTTATCGATTTTATGATAAGGATGGAAATGTCTTGCCTGCCTGCGGTCAATCCTTACTAAAATTAGCTTCTGTTTCAACAGAAAATCGCTATGAACTTCCTGAAGATGTGCAAATTCATATTTTAGCAGATGTTGTGAGTCCCTTATGTGGTCATCAAGGTGCGACCTACATTTTTGGCAAACAAAAAGGCCTAGATCCTGCTATGTTTGCAGTCGTAGATCAAGCGATCCAAGATTTTTATGAAAAAGTCTCACCTGCAACATTAGAAATTAAAGGAGCAGGAGCTGGTGGAGGCCTTGCTGCTGGTTTGTGTGCCTTTGCTCAGGCAAATATCGTGTCTGGAATTGATACCTGTTTAGATTTGATTGATTTTGATAAGAAAGTTGCATATGCTGACTTGGTTATCGTCGGCGAAGGTAGACTGGACAGTCAAAGCTTTGCTGGGAAAGCGCCGATAGGCGTAGCAAAAAGAACCCCTGTCGGAGTTCCTGTCATTGCTATTTGTGGTAGTCTTGCTGAAGATTTACCTCCCTTACCATTTGAAAATATCCAAGCTGCCTTTTCTATTTTGGAGAAAAGTGAACCTTTAGAAGATAGTTTGAAAAATGCCCGCCTCTATCTGGAGCGCACGGCAGCCAATATCGGGTACTTATTAAATATGCACAAGATTTAGCCAAACCATTTCTTCCAGAAGGATGTTTTGGTTGGTTCTTCCTTTTTAACTTCCCAAAGCTTTGGAAAAGCAAGTCGAAGGTTCTTTTCTTCTACTTGTACTGGTGCATTGCTATGGATAATCAGGCCAAAAGGAGAAGAAGTATGTTCCTCAGATACTATGGTGGCTTGACTATCAGTTTCTTTTGCTTCTTTCAAGTAGAAAACTTGTTTGTCAAATTCGATAGTTGGTGAAATCTTTATAAATAGTGGCTCTGCTTTTTCCTGAAGATTTTCTAAAATAGATAAAAAACCTTTTTCTAACTGAGGGCTATTTGCTGTGTCAATATCTGCATATCCAAGAACTCTTTCCTCAAAGGTACCAAGATAGCGTCTTTGCTCATCAGGATTTAGTTTTGGCCCACCATGAGCTTTTTCAAGTAATTGTTTTGATAAATCTGTCATGAAAACAGTATATCATAAAAGTTAGAATAAAACAGACAAAAGAAAGCGATTACTTTATAAAGTTAAGGAAAATTTGCACAAAGATAACGTTTTTTCTTGAAAAAGGAGGGCTTTTAAGGTATTATAGAGGTGTAAAAAATTTAACTCATAAGGAGAGTAAAAAATGTCAATTATTACTGATGTTTACGCTCGCGAAGTCCTAGACTCACGCGGTAACCCAACACTTGAAGTAGAAGTTTACACTGAATCAGGTGCTTTCGGACGTGGTATGGTTCCATCAGGAGCTTCTACTGGTGAACACGAAGCAGTTGAACTTCGCGACGGTGACAAATCTCGTTACGGTGGTCTTGGTACACAAAAAGCTGTTGACAATGTAAACAACATCATTGCTGAAGCTATCATTGGCTACGATGTACGTGATCAACAAGCTATCGACCGTGCTATGATCGCTCTTGACGGTACTCCTAACAAAGGTAAATTGGGTGCAAACGCAATCCTTGGTGTGTCTATCGCTGTAGCTCGTGCTGCTGCTGACTACCTTGAAATCCCACTTTACAGCTACCTTGGTGGATTCAACACTAAAGTTCTTCCAACTCCAATGATGAACATCATCAACGGTGGTTCTCACTCTGACGCTCCAATCGCTTTCCAAGAATTCATGATCGTACCTGCTGGTGCGCCATCATTCAAAGAAGCTCTTCGTTGGGGTGCTGAAATCTTCCATGCGCTTAAGAAAATCCTTAAATCTCGTGGTTTGGAAACAGCCGTAGGTGACGAAGGTGGATTTGCTCCTCGTTTTGAAGGAACTGAAGACGGAGTTGAAACTATCCTTGCTGCTATCGAAGCTGCTGGATATGTTCCAGGTAAAGACGTATTTATCGGATTTGACTGTGCTTCATCAGAATTTTACGATAAAGAACGTAAAGTTTATGACTACACTAAATTCGAAGGTGAAGGAGCAGCTGTACGTACTGCTGCAGAACAAATCGACTATCTTGAAGAATTGGTAAACAAATACCCAATCATCACTATCGAAGATGGTATGGATGAAAATGACTGGGACGGTTGGAAAGCTCTTACTGAACGTCTTGGTGGTAAAGTTCAATTGGTTGGTGACGACTTCTTCGTAACAAACACTTCTTACCTTGAAAAAGGTATTGCAGAAGGTGCTGCTAACTCAATCCTTATCAAAGTTAACCAAATCGGTACTCTTACTGAAACATTCGACGCTATTGAAATGGCGAAAGAAGCTGGTTACACTGCCGTTGTATCACACCGTTCAGGTGAAACTGAAGATTCAACAATCGCTGACATCGCAGTTGCAACTAACGCAGGACAAATCAAGACTGGTTCACTTTCACGTACAGACCGTATCGCTAAATACAACCAATTGCTTCGCATCGAAGACCAACTTGGTGAAGTAGCTGAATACCGTGGATTGAAATCATTCTACAACTTGAAAAAATAAAATAGTTCAGTGAACTATTTTATCCCGAACCTTGAAATTCAAAAGTTCGGCCGTTGATTTAACAACGTTTCTAGCCCCTCGGATTTTATGGCTCTTTGTCAACTGTAGTGGGTTGAAGAAAAGCTAAGCTCGAGAAAGGACAAATTTCGTCCTTTCTTTTTTGATGTTCAGAGCGATAAAAATCCGTTTTTTTGAAGTTTTCAAAGTTCCGAAAACCAAAGGCATTGCGCTTGATAAGCTTGATGAGATTATTAGTGGCTTCCAATTTTGCGTTAGAATAGGGTAGTTGAAGAGCGTTGACAATTTTCTCTTTGTCCTTGATAAAGGTTTTAAAAACAGTCTGAAAAAGAGGATGAACCAGCTTAAGATTGTCCTCAATAAGTCCGAAAAATTTCTCTGGTTCCTTATTCTGAAAGTGAAAAAGCAAGAGCTGATAGAGATTATAGTGGTGTTTCAAGTCTTCTGAATAGCTCAAAAGCTTGTCAAGAATCTCTTTATTGGTTAAGTGCATACGAAAAGTAGGGCGATAAAATCGCTTATCACTGAGTTTACGACTATCTTGTTGAATGAGCTTCCAGTAACGTTTGATAGCTTTGTATTCATGGGATTTTCGATCGAACTGATTCATGATTTGAACACGGACACGACTTATAGCACGGCTGAGATGTTGGATAATATGGAAACGATCTAGAACGATTTTAGCACATGGGAGTGAAACAGTCTGGGAGACTGTTTCAGCCTGAGCCTAGAAATTCGAAAGCGAAGCTGTTTAGCTAAGGCATAGTAGGGACTAAACATATCCATAGTAATGATTTTCACTCGACATCGGACGGCTCTATCATATTTAAGAAAGTGATCACGAATGACAGCTTGTGTTCTACCCTCAAGAACAGTGATGATGTTGAGATTATCAAAATCTTGTGCAATAAAACTCATCTTTCTCTTAGTGAAGGCATACTCGTCCCAGGACATAATCTCAGGAAGACGAGAAAAATCATGCTTAAAGTGGAAATCATTGAGCTTTCGAATGACAGTTGAAGTTGAAATGGAAAGCTGATGGGCAATATCGGTCATAGAAGTCTTTTCAATTAACTTTTGCGCAATCTTTTGGTTGATAATACGAGGAATTTGATGATTCTTCTTGACGAGTGAGGTCTCGGCGACCATCATTTTCGAGCAATGATAGCACTTGAAACGACGCTTTCTAAATAGAATTCTAGTAGGCATACCAGTCGTTTTGAGGTAAGGAATCTTAGAAGGTTTTTGAAAGTCATATTTTTTCATTTGACTTCCACAATAAGGACAAGATGGAGCATCGTAGTCCAGTTTGGCGATGATTTCCTTGTGTGTATCCTTATTGATGATATCTATAATTTGAATATTAAGGTCTTTAATGTCTAGTAGTTTTGTGATAAAATGTAATTGTTCCATATGATTCTTTCTAATGAGTTGTTTGATCGCTTTTCATTATAGGTCATATGGGACTTTTTTTCTACCCTAAAATAGGCTCCATAATATCTATAGGGATTTACCCACTACAAATATTATAGAGCCGAAAAGCTAATATCTAGAAAGGACAAATTTCGTCCTTTCTTTTTTGATGTTTAGAACGATGAAAATCCGTTTTTTTGAAGTTTTCAAAGTTCCGAAAACCAAAGGCATTTCGTTTGATAAGTTTGATGAGATTATAGGTTGCTTCTAATTTGGCATTAGAATAGGGTAACTGAAGGGCGTTGACGATTTTCTCTTTATCTTTGAGGAAGGTTTTAAAGACAGTCTGAAAAAGAGGATGAACTCGCTTTAGATTATCTTCAATGAGTCCGAAAAATTTATCCGGTTCCTTATTCTGAAAGTGAAAAATCAAGAGTTGATAGAGATGATAGTGGCATTTCAATCCTTCTGAATAGGTCAAAATCTTGTCTAGAATCTCTTTATTGGTTAAGTGCATGCGAAAAGTAGGGCGATAAAAACGTTTATAACTGAGTTTACGACTATCTTGTTGAATGAGTTTCCAGTAGCGCTTGATAGCCTTGTATTCATGAGATTTTCGTTCAAACTGATTCATGATTTGGACACGCAAACGACTCATAGCACGGCTTAAGTGTTGGAGTAAAACAGTCCAGTGGACTGTTTTAGCCTGAGTTTAGAAATGTAATAACGAAGGGGAAAACGATCAAGTACAATTTTTGCATTAGGGAGTGAAACAGTCTGGGAGACTGTTTCAGCCTGAGCCTAGAAATTCGAAAGCGAAGCTGTTTAGCCAAGTCATAGTAGGGGATAAACATATCCATAGTAATGATTTTCACCTGACAACGAACAGCGCGATTGTAGCTCAGAAAATGATTTCTTATGATGGCTTGTGTTCTTCCCTAAAGAACAGTGATAATATTGAGCTTATCAAAATCTTGAGCAATGAAACTCATCTTTCCCTTAGTGAATGCATACTCGTCCCAGGACATAATCTCAGGAAGACGAGAAAAATCATGCTTAAAACGAAAGTCATTGAGTTTGCGAATAACAGTTGAAGTTGAAATAGACAACTGATGAGCAATGTCGGTCATAGAAGTCTTTTCAATTAGCTTCTGGGCAATCTTTTTGTTGATGATACGAGGGATTTGGTGATTTTTCTTTACTAGAGGAGTCTCAGCAACCATCATTTTTGAGCACTGATAGCACTTGAAACGTCGCTTTTTCAGAAGAATTCTAGTAGCCTTGCCAGTGGTTTCGAGGAGACGGTTTTTGAAAGTCATATTTCTTCATTTTGCTTCCGCAATTAGGACAAGATGGGGCATCATAATCCAGTTTAGCGATGATTTCCTTGTGGGTATCCCTATTGATGATATCTATAATTTGGATATTTGGGTCTTTGATATCGAGTAGTTTTGTGATAAAATGTAATTGTTCCATATGATTCTTTCTAATGATGGTTTGGTTGCTTTTCATTATAGGTTATATGGGACTTTTTTTCTACCCTAAAATAGGCTCCATAATATCTATAGGGGATTTACCCACTACAAATATTATAGAGCCAAACTTTTTAAAAAATCTTTTTCATAACTTTATCCAGTACATTGATTGCTTTATCTTTCATGTTCTTCGTGACGTGGGTATAGATAGAAGTAGTGACTTCAGAGTCGGAATGATCAAACCCTGCCCGTGATTGTTTTTAGCGGAATTTTATTTTCTGATAAAATATTGGACATTGTAGGTAGCATGTTTTTATAGATGTTCAATTTGATTTATTTTTGTGGAATCCTCTTATTTTGAGATGAATACCAATTATAAGTGATTTGCATATCCAGGATATTACAAAGAAAAGCAAGCTAATGGGCACATAAATTTTATTTCAGATTCTTTAAAGCTGTTTACTCTGTTAGCAATTGTATTTGATATTTGATAGGATTAATAGTTTATTGAATCCCTTTCTTATTTATTACATAATTTAATTTATGTAATCTATAAACTATCCAAGGCATTCTTTTGTTCATCATTGACGATATGGGTATAGAGGTCAGTGACTTGTGTGCTGGCATGTCCTAGCTGGTGACTGACCAAAACTTGCGATTTAGTGGCATCATAGAGCCTGGTTGCTAGCGTATGGCGTAGTTTATGGGGTGTTACACGGACTTTGAAGTCCTCAGAGTACTTAGCAACCATTTTCTCAACGCTGGAAGCATCGATACGATTAGGAACACCTCTGTAGAGTGTCAAAAAAAGAGCTGTATCTATTTTTTCCGTTTTATAGCGTTGATTCCGAATGGCCAGATAATTTTCTAAATAAGGTTTTGCAAAGGCGGCGACATTGACAGAGTCACGTTTGCCACCTTTTCTAGTGACATCGATAATCATCATTTTTAGATTGAGATCCCTTATATCTAGATTAACAGCTTCAGATAAGCGGACACCTGATGCCAGGAGAAGAGCAATAATGGCCAAATCACGTTCTTTATTTTTATTAAATGAAGATAGGGCGCGATTTGAAAGTTGTTGTGGATACTCTTGGTCAATATAAGTTAGAAAACCTTCTGTTTCATCACCTAAAAAGAGTTTTTGCTTGATGTTTTCAGCTCTGGCAGCAAGTGTTTCTTTCTTTTTCTTGGTTGAAACTTTTTTCATTACATTACGATAGAAATAAGGTTCCCCCTGATCGTTTTCAACCTCCTCGGTCAGATACTTGTAAAGACTAGAAAGTGCTGACAAAGTCCGATTGATGGTTGTCTGAGAAACTCCTTGCTTGGTTGTATTAGCATTTAGCAAGGGACGTTCACGTAGATAAAGGATAAAAGATTCCATGTCTTTCTTAGACATATTTTCCAAAACTGATAAAGGAATATCGGATATTTTATCAGCGTTTGAAATACCAGACTCTAAAACCCAGCTAAAAAATCGATCGTATTCCTTGAGGTATTCGTACAAGGTTGTAAAACTGTAAGGTACAGCCAGCTTAGATTGGTAGTATTCCAGAACATACCAGGGCATGATTTGTTTTAGTTTGTCGATTCGTTCCAGTAAAATCTCACGTTTCATGTATTTTCTCCATAAATAAGTCTACTAGTAGTATAGCATAGACTTATTTATTTTTCAAGAAAATTATAGTTTTTCGGAAAGATGTTGTAGAGATTTTTAGACCTGTGTAAAACAGTTCTAAATATTTGGAGTTTCTATTGTGAATCATTAGCTAGTGCTTTTTCTAGATTCCAAATACTAAACCAGAATGAAATAGTCAGCAGAATAAGGAAAATAAAAAAGAGATTATCAGTAACGATACTTCTGTTCATTCTACATAACTGAAGAGCTATATAAGGAGTTATGAGATACAAAATACATTGTATAATTGCTATTGTTTTCTTTTTTCATGATTTTAATCTTACTGTACAGATTTGATACAGTAAACTCCTTTCTAGCTTTATGCTTTATCATTTCTAACTAAATTATAGTCTTATTTTTACCAAAATTCAATTATTTGTGTGTGCAATGTCTTGTCAGTAAAAGAGGCTGAATAAAAATTCTTTAGAAGTAAAAAGCGTATAGTGTCAGTCATTGAAAAAACTTGATACTATACGCTT
Source organism: Streptococcus sp. 53 (assembly GCF_013276565.1). GTDB lineage: Bacteria > Bacillota > Bacilli > Lactobacillales > Streptococcaceae > Streptococcus. The sequence continues at coordinate 2,126 of NZ_VMLG01000034.1, read as the reverse complement.
TTTACTTCATTTTTTCTTGAAATTGACTTTTTCCCCGGACTCTTAAGATTTTATTTGACTGCTTCTTTCAAAGCGTCTACCTTATCCAAACGTTCCCATGGAAGATCAATATCTGTACGTCCCATGTGTCCATAAGCTGCTGTTTGACGGTAAATTGGACGTTTAAGGTCCAGCATTTGGATAATTCCTGCAGGACGAAGGTCAAAGATTTGACGAGCCGCTTTTTCAAGTTTGCTTTCAGCTACTGTTCCTGTACCAAAAGTATCAATACGAACAGATACAGGTTGCGCAACACCGATAGCGTAAGCCAATTGTACTTCCGCCTTCTTAGCAAGACCTGCTGCAACAATGTTTTTAGCAATGTAGCGAGCTGCATAAGAAGCTGAACGATCCACCTTAGTCGCGTCCTTACCAGAGAAGGCACCACCACCATGACGAGAGTAGCCACCATAAGTATCTACGATAATTTTACGACCAGTCAGACCTGAGTCTCCTTGAGGTCCACCGATTACAAAACGACCAGTAGGATTGATGAAGAATTTTGTTTGCTCATCCAAGTAAGAAGCTGGAATAACCTCTTTGATAACCTTGTTAATGACATCATTGTGAATTTGTTCGTTGCTGACTTCTGGATCGTGCTGAGTTGAAATAACGACTGTGTCCACACGTACTGGACGGTCATTTTCATCATACTCAACTGTAACTTGTGATTTAGCATCTGGACGAAGATAGCTGATTTCCCCAGACTTGCGAAGTTCTGCCAGACGACGAACCAATTTATGACTGAGTGAGATTGGCAATGGCATGAGCTCTTCTGTTTCATCCACTGCAAATCCAAACATGAGCCCTTGGTCACCAGCGCCAATCAAGTCAAGCGGATCTTGGTCTGCATTCCCACGAACCTCCAAGGCTTCGTTAACACCTTGGGCAATGTCTGGCGACTGCTCAACAAGTGACGGATGGACTCCCACTGTCTCAGCAGAAAATCCATATTCTGTATTGGTGTAGCCAATCTCTGCAATGGTATCACGAACCACACGGTTAATATCCACATAGGCATTTGTAGATATTTCACCAAAAACATGGACGGAACCAGTATATACAGCTGTCTCAGCAGCAACGTGCGCCTCTGGATCTTTAGCTAAAATAGCATCCAAAATCGCATCTGAAATTTGGTCTGCAATCTTATCTGGATGCCCCTCAGATACAGATTCAGACGTGAATAATTTACGTTCTGACATAAAAATGTCCCCCCTTAAAAATAGTGTTATAGAGTTACAAAGTACTGATAGGAATTTCCATTATCTAAGAGTTACTAGCTTCAGAAATAANNTTATTTCTGAAGCTAGTAAGTCGCATAGGGTGATCCCCCTATAGCGGCAACCGTAGAATAACGAACGACTTTGGAGCCGTCATTCTTTGCGAGTTGCGACGCAAAAGAAAAAATAGAAATACCTACCATCTTATCGGGACTATATAACTTTATCATTATACCATTTTTAAACACAATTTGCAGTCTATATACTCAATAAAAATCAAAGAACAGTTTTTTGATTGTAGATAAAACTGACTAAATTAGTAACATATACCTAATACAAGATGACGCTAACTTGTTTTGAAGAGTATTAATGTACTGTTTCAATTTTTACTAATCTATTTTCAACCTGAACAATAGTTTGAAAATGAAAAGGGACTTTATTCTTTTTGTAACCTTTCTGTAATAATTCTCTGCTGAAAAAATGATAAAATAGGTATGTACAGTTAAGGAGAGAATAATGCCTGTAAGAAAATTACAATCCTATGAGGTAGACAATCAAGAAGAATTAAATCATCAGATTCCTCGCTATCAAGATTATACACCTGAAGCACAATCTGATGCCAATCTCAAGGAAATCCTATTTTTTATTAATATTGCTGTTTTTTGTATCTGCATTGCTATCTTTAGTTTTATCTTTTTATCATTAAAATTATCAACTGCTCTTGCATTTGTCGCAGCAATTGGATTTAGCTTACTTGTTTTAAAAGTCCAACGCTCTATTATCAAACAAAAATTTAGAAGATAAATCATACCCCAGGTCTAATCAAGTTGATTTGTAAAAAATTAAGGAAAACAGAGGATTTAAGAT
>NZ_VMLG01000033.1:0-1418 GCF_013276565.1 Streptococcus sp. 53 | reverse complement strand
AATGGCTCTTTGTCAACTGTAGTGGGTTGAAGAAAAGCTAAGCTCGAGAAAGGACAAATTTCGTCCTTTCTTTTTTGATATTCAGAGCGATAAAAATCCGTTTTTTGAAGTTTTCAAAGTTCCGAAATCCAAAGGCATTGCGCTTGATAAGTTTGATGAGATTATTGGTGGCTTCCAGTTTGGCGTTGGAATAGGGTAGTTGAAGGGCGTTGGCAATTTTCTCTTTATCCTTGAGGAAGGTTTTAAAGACAGTCTGAAAAAGAGGATGAACCTGCTTTAGATTGTCCTCAATGAGCCCGAAAAATTTATCCGGTTCCTTATTCTGAAAGTGAAAAAGCAAGAGTTGATAGAGATGGTAGTGATGTTTCAAGTCTTCTGAATAGCTCAAAAGCTTGTCTAGAATTTCTTTATTCGTCAAGTGCATGCGAAAAGTAGGGCGATAAAAACGTTTATAGCTGAGTTTCCGACTATCTTGTTGGATGAGTTTCCAGTAGCGTTTGATAGCCTTGTATTCATGGGATTTTCGATGAAACTGATTCATGATTTGGACACGCATACGACTCATAGCACGGCTCATGTGTTGGACAATATGGAAACGATCCAACACGATTTTAGCGTTTGGAAAAAGCTGTTTAGCCAAGTCATAGTAGGGGTTAAACATATCCATAGTAATGATTTTCACCTGACAACGAACGGCTCTATCGTAGCGCAGAAAGTGATTTCGGATGATAGCTTGTGTTCTACCCTCAAGAACAGTGATGATATTGAGCTTGTCAAAATCTTGCGCAATAAAGCTCATCTTTCCCTTTGTAAAGGCGTACTCGTCCCAGGACATAATCTCAGGGAGGTAAGAAAAATCAGACTTAAAACGGAAATCATTGAGCTTACGAATGACAGTTGAAGTTGAAATAGCCAGCTGATGAGCAATATCGGTCATAGAAGACTTTTCAATCAATTTTTGCGCAATTTTTTGGTTGATAATACGAGGGATTTGGTGATTTTTCTTGACGAGAGAGGTTTCGGCGACCATCATTTTTGAACAGTGATAGCACTTGAATCGACGCTTTCTAAGGAGAATTCTAGTAGGCATACCAGTCGTTTCAAGATAAGGAATTTTAGAAGGTTTTTGAAAATCATATTTCTTCATTTGACTTCCGCACTCAGGGCAAGATGGGGCCTCACAATCTAGTTTAGCAATGATTTCTTTGTGGGTATCCATATTAACAACATCCATAATTTGGATATTAGGGTCTTTAATGTCTAGTAATTTTGTGATAAAATGTAATTGTTCCATATGATTCTTTCTAATGAGTTGTTTTGTCGCTTTTCATTATAGGTCATATGGGACTTTTTTTCTACAACAAAATAGGCTCCATAATATCTATAGGGGATTTACCCACTACAAATATTATAGAGCC
>NZ_VMLG01000032.1:0-1415 GCF_013276565.1 Streptococcus sp. 53 | reverse complement strand
GGCTCTATAATATTTGTAGTGGGTAAATCCCCTATAGATATTATGGAGCCTATTTTTGTGTAGAAAAAAAGTCCCATAAGATCTATAATGAAAAGCGACCAAACTATCATTAGAAAGAATCATATGGAACAATTACATTCTATCACAAAACTACTCGATATTAAAGACCCTAATATCCAAATTATAGATATCATTAATAAGGGTACACACAAGGAAATCATCGCTAAACTAGACTATGAGGCCCCATCTTGTCCTGATTGCGGAAGCCTAATGAAGAAATATGACTTTCAAAAAACGTCTAAGATTCCTTACCTTGAAACGACTGGTATGCCTACTAGAATCCTCCTTAGAAAACGCCGTTTTAAGTGCTATCAGTGCTCTAAAATGATGGTCGCTGAAACCTCTCTCGTCAAGAAAAATCACCAAATACCTCGTATCATAAACCAAAAGATTGCTCAAAAGCTGATTGAAAAAACTTCCATGACCGATATTGCTCATCAGTTGTCTATTTCAACTTCAACTGTCATTCGCAAGCTCAATGACTTTCACTTTAAGCCTGATTTTTCTCGCCTTCCTGAGATTATGTCTTGGGACGAATATACCTTTACAAAAGGAAAGATGAGTTTCATTGCACAAGATTTTGATAATCTCAGTATCATCGCTGTTCTTGAAGGTAGAACACAGGCTGTCATCCGAAATCACTTTCTTCGATACGATAGAGCTGTCCGATGTCGAGTGAAAATTATTACTATGGATATGTTTAGTCCCTATTATGACTTGGCTAAACAGCTTTTTCCGTGTGCTAAAATCGTTCTAGATCGCTTTCACATTGTACAACATCTTAGCCGTGCCATGAGTCGTGTGCGTGTCCAAATCATGAATCAGTATCATCGAAAATCCCATGAATACAAGGCTATCAAGCGTTACTGGAAACTTATCCAACAAGATAGTCGGAAACTCAGTGAGAAACGTTTTTATCGCCCTACTTTTCGTATGCACTTAACAAATAAAGAGATTCTAGACAAGCTTTTGAGCTATTCAGAAGACTTGAAACACCACTATAATCTCTATCAGCTCTTACTTTTTCACTTTCAGAATAAGGAACCAGAGAAATTTTTCGGACTCATTGAAGACAATCTAAAGAAGGTTCATTCTCTTTTTCAGACTGTTTTTAAAACCTTCCTCAAGGATAAAGAAAAGATTGTCAACGCCCTTCAACTACCCTATTCTAACGCCAAACTGGAAGCAACCAATAATCTCATCAAACTTATCAAACGCAATGCATTTGGTTTTCGAAACTTTGAAAATTTCAAAAAACGGATTTTTATCGCTCTGAACATCAAAAAAGAAAGGACGAAATTTGTCCTTTCTCGAGCTTAGCTTTTCTTCAACCCACTACAGTTGACAAAGAGCCA
>NZ_VMLG01000031.1:0-10078 GCF_013276565.1 Streptococcus sp. 53 | reverse complement strand
TTTTCTGCTGTTGTGGCTGATGCGATTAAGCCATCTTTGGCTTGTTGTAAAGCTGTTTTTTTGGCATTAACTGTTGCTAAAGTATCTCTAACCTCTGCTACAGTTGCATTTTCATTATCAATAACTGTTTTTGCTGCTTCAATCGCTTTAATAGCTTCTTGTTTTGCTGCATTATAAGCAGTAGCAGTATCTTGAGTCTTCCCTGGTGTTGGATCTTCGTTCACTAAACCATCAAGTAAAGTTTTTGACTCTATTAAACCTGTTTTATCAACTCTTAATGCCAATTGTTTCGACAAAGTTGACTCTAAAACTTCTTTATATTCTGCTGTCTTCTTAACATCCGTACTCGTTACAAGTGTCTTAACTTTTTCTAATTCTGCTAAATACGCATCTTTTGTTTCATTTGTCTTTCCATCTGTATCTGCTGTTTCAGTTGCTTTTAACTTATCATAAATACGAGATAATAATTTTTTTGCGATTGCACCAGTATCTTGATTAATATTGAAGTCTAAACCGGTGATTGGAAGTGCATATTGAGCAAAACGAGAGTGATAATCCATCCCCAAGTATCTGTCATTAGCCGAACTAATTCTAACCTTATATGAATTAGTTCCCACTGGCAAAGTAATCTCTTTACTAGTAAAAGTTCCTCCAGTTCCTAAAGGTTTATATTTGTCTTGAGACAATTCTTCTAATGCAGCAGCGGCAGTTGTCACTCTAAGACTTCCCTTAGCAGGTTTACCATTTACTGCAGCTACAACTGTTTTCTTCGCATCATCTACATTAACTCCAGGGTCAAATTCAGTAGAATATACCAATGATTCTGAACCATTAACTTCACTAAATACCTCTACTTTGTATTTGGCTCTTGACTTTTGTCCGTCTCCTTCCATAAGCCCGCTATATCCAGTTTTAAACTGTACATTTACTTTTGTCTCATCTTGAGAATGATATACTTTAAATCTCTTTTCAATACCTTTATAACCTTTTACACCTATCGAAACAATTTTTCCCATACTATCTTTCTGGTTAGATTCATACGGTTGACTATTATAAGATTCTTTATTTTGAGTAGCTTGAGTTCTCACTTCTGATAAGAATAACATATAATTTCTATCTCTATTAAATGACTGTTCTTCTAACCAAGCTGTTTTCGAAGCACCAACAACGTTTACCGTTTCTATTGGAAAAACGCCTTTCTCCGTTTTTCTTGCTATAGCAAATTTCCCTGCGCTTCCATCTTCTTGACTTACTGCTTTCCAGCCACCAAATTCAGTAATTTCAGCAACTCTTCCAGCTGTAACTCCTTTTTCATCCCCTAAAGTATTCATATCTTGTACTTTTTTATTATTCTCAATATAGTTAGGCAATGTTTTTAATTTATTAGTTAAAGTAGCCAAATCAGCATTCTCTGCAGGTGCTTCATACGTTTGATTCGCAGACGGGTCATCATTTGTAGTAGTTGCACCTGTACGGAATGGATTATTGGTATCTAATGCTTTTCCATTACGTTCATCTTTAGAACCTGAGTTTGGAATAGAATTTGATTCTGTGGCTTTTTCAGTATTTGTTGCTTTAATACCTACAGTAGCTTTTCCATTTGTCGTATCAACTGCTGGTGCTTCTTTTTTCTCTTCTGGTTTTGTCTTCAGCTGTGTAGTTGCTGTAACAAGCTTATTGTATGCTCTAGTTAATTCTTCTTGTGTTTTTGCATTGTTTAATACAGCATTAGCTTCATCTAAGGCTGTTTTTAATTGATTCACACTATCTTCTGTTTTAGAAGCATATTTCCCGTTCGTAAATTTCCCATCAATATCTTCAATTAATTTTGTTAAGGCTGTTTTATTTAGAGTTTCTTTTGAGCTTCCTACCACATCTCCCTCTGGTTTATTCTCAACATTTGCAGCAGAAACTGAAGTATTAGTTTCTTCAGTAGACACACCTGTAGTAGATGAGTTACTCAATATAACAGGATCAGGAGTTTGTTTATTCTCATTCACACCCACTACATTTTGACTTTGTTCAGCCGCTTGTACATCTTCAACTGAACTAACCGCAAAAAAGACTGACCCTAATAAGACAGATGCAGCACCCATTGAAAATTTGCGAATGGAGAAACGTTGACGCTCATTAAATTTAAATTGTTTCATTGTTACCTTTCTTTTTATCTTATTCAAAATATCTCAAAAGCATATTGTACTCTAAGATTTTTAAAAATAAGAAGCGACCTCCTTATATCTTTCAGAAAGTAAGAAGCCTAGAACGATTTTATAATTTTATAACCTATTATATCAATTTTTATATCATTTGAGTATTAAAAACTCTTAAAAATATTGATTATATACGAGAGGTAACTTCTCAAAGTAATTTCCACCATAGCGGAACTTAATCTGAAACACTTTCAGATAAGGGGATTTTGTGCGCTCTTTTTTTCGATTCCTTTCGGCTACAAAATCTATAAAATCAAGCATGTTTAAAACCAGTGGAACTTACCCTGACACGGATTTCCACTGGTTTTTAGGATTTTTATCAGACTAACTTCCACTTGGATTAGCGGTGGAACTTAGTTTGGGAATTTAGCCTTTTTTGCATTTATACATTAGTTGAGCTAGTCATACGAAAAATATGAATAGTCTTCATTTTTAATTGTTCTTATTTTTCAAGTAAGCTGAGCGCTTCAGCATCCGCAATAATGGTCACATCAGGGTGATTTTGTAAGCTACTTGCTGGTAGAGACTCAGTAACTGGGCCAGACACTGTTCCAGCGATGGCTTCTGCTTTTGACTCACCATAAGCAAAGAGAAGGATTGACTTGGCATCCAAAATGTTTTTAATCCCCATCGAAATGGCTTGGGTAGGGACATCTTCAATCTTGTCAAAGAAGCGTGCATTGGCTTCAATAGTAGACTGGTCCAGTTCGACTAGATGCGTTTGACTGTCAAATGGAGTACCAGGCTCATTAAAGCCGATATGCCCATTGCGACCGATTCCCAAGATTTGCAGGTCAACTGGATGGTCAGCCAAAATTTGGTTGTAGCGTTCAACTTCAGCTTCAGCATGATCCTTAACCCCACGAGGCAAGAAACTTTCTTTAAATGGTTTTTGGTTGAACAAGTTTTCTTGCATGAAGTGACGGTAAGACTGAGGATTGTCGCCATCAAGGCCTACATACTCATCAAGGTTGACACTGGTTAGATTTGAAAAATCAAGGTCACTCTCAACGATTTCCTTGTAAAATTCAAGCGGGCTACTTCCTGTCGCAAGTCCTAGAGTTTGAGCGCCGTTGTCCAATTTTTCCTTCAAAATCTCAAAAGCAACTTTTCCACCTTCGATTTGGTTTTCAACTTTAATAACTTTCATCTTTTCATCCTCCATTTCTGTCTATATTTATTATATGGTATAGACCAATTTTTGTCAAGTGAAAACGATTTAATTTCTAAAAAAAGAGCGTCCAAACTTGAAACATGTTATAATGGATAAGATTAGAACTTAGAAAGAATGAACAGATATATGAATACAGCTGATTTTGATTTCCACTTACCTGAGGAATTGATTGCCCAAACACCTCTTGAAAAACGAGATGCCTCTAAACTCCTCATCGTCAATCGTGAGACGGGAGAAATGCAGGATAAACACTTCCACTCTATTATTGATATGCTGGAACCTGGTGATGCCCTTGTCATGAACGACACCCGCGTTCTCCCTGCCCGCCTCTATGGTCAAAAGGAAGAAACTGGAGGTCATGTGGAACTACTCCTACTCAAGAACACTGCTGGCGATGAGTGGGAAGTTCTGGCTAAACCTGCCAAGCGCCTCAAGGTCGGTACTCGTATCATCTTTGGTGATGGTCGCCTCAGCGCTGTCGTTACGGAAGAATTGACTCACGGAGGCCGCATTGTCCGCTTCGAATACCAAGGAATTTTCCTAGAAGTTTTGGAAAGTCTGGGAGAAATGCCGCTACCACCTTATATCCACGAAAAATTGGATGACCGTGAACGCTATCAAACTGTTTACGCCAAGGAAAGTGGCTCTGCTGCAGCACCGACTGCTGGTCTTCACTTCACCAAAGAACTGCTGGCAGAGATCCAAGCTAAAGGTGTTCATCTAGTCTATCTGACGCTTCATGTCGGACTCGGAACCTTTAGACCCGTTTCAGTTGACAATCTGGACGAACACGAAATGCACTCAGAATTCTACCAACTTTCTGAGGAAGCTGCTGCCACCCTTCGCTCTGTTAAGGAAAATGGAGGCCGTGTCATCGCTGTCGGAACCACTTCTATCCGCACCTTAGAGACTATTGGTTCCAAGTTTAATGGGCAAATCCAAGCAGATTCTGGCTGGACCAATATCTTTATCAAACCTGGGTATGAGTGGAAGGTCGTAGATGCCTTCTCAACCAACTTCCACCTGCCAAAATCAACTCTGGTCATGTTGGTTTCTGCCTTTGCCGGCCGTGAATTAGTCTTAGATGCCTATCACCATGCCATCCAAGAACACTATCGCTTCTTTAGTTTTGGCGATGCCATGTTTATCTATTAATTTACATAATCAAAAAACGCATATTATCAGGTATAAAACCTTGATACTATGCGTTTTTGTAATAGATAAATAGTTAATCTTTATTAAAGCTCGGATCTTTCAAACTCTGAACACTGGCATTGATCACCGCGCCTAGGATAACAATTTTAGCAATCAAGATAAACCAAAACATCATAACAACAAGAAGAACGGAACCTAAAATTCGGACATCCACTAAATGATGGACATAGTAATTGAGATAACTAGAAAACAGAGTTAGTAGAACTAAAATCACTAAGAGAACAAAGGCACTGCCTGGTAGGGTATAGCTAAGCTTCCTGTTAGATAGATTAGGAAGAAAATAATAAAGCATAACCAAGATAGCAAAGAGGAGGGCGTAAGTCAGAGGACCTGCCAACCCTTGTAAAGCCTGATAGATAATGCCATCTTTTGTCCAATAATGAGCAAGTAAATCCAAAATCATCTGCCCAAATACGCTCAAAAACAAGGCAAACGCAAAAAGGAGCTGCAAGCCAAAACTGACTAGGAGACTCACCATCTGATGGGAAATAAGTCCACGACTCTTTTCAACGCCATAAGCCTTGTTAAAAGCTTTTTGCAAGAAATTCATAGATTTTGAAAAACTCCATAGCGCCGACAAGACAGAAAAACTCAATAAACCTGTTGAAGGTTGCGTCAAGACTTCTCTGGCTATTTTTTCCACACCTTCATAGAGGCTTGGGGGCAGGACGTCTTTCATAAAGCCCAGAAATTCTCCCACAGGAATCTGAAAATAAGGGAGGATATTGACCACCACCAAAAGAAGTGGAAAAATCGAAATCAACCAATAGTAGGCTACTGCGACACTGGTCAACTCACTATCTGATGCTTGATAATAATGTAAAAAAGCTTTTACTAAAGGCTTGTCTATCAGCTCGTTCCACCACTTTTTCATGTGACACTCCTTCACTTATAATCTTATACTCAATGAAAATCAAATAGCAAACTAGGAAACTAGCCGTAGGTTGCTCAAAGCCCTGCTTTGAGGTTGTAGATGAAACTGACGAAGTCAGTCACATATATAATCCAAGGCGACTCTGACGTGGTTTGAAGAGATTTTCGAAGAGTATTAACTAATTTCTTCTTACCAATTCCACCATATCATAAGGCAGGGTATTGGCAGCTTCCTTCAGAGAATAGTTCTCTAAGTTATTGACATTTTGTCGCAACTTCTTGGCATACTTGGTCGTAATCAATCGTTTTTCTTCGTATTCGAAAATCAACTTGCGCTCCAGATAATAGCCTCTCAGCATTTCATCAATATTATTAGGTTTGATACGTGTAATAACCCGTTCGACAAAGGCACCACTGCTGATAATAGCTGTTTCACGAAGACGAGACTCCTGCATAAAACTAATCAAAGAGCGTCTATAGACTCCCTTCAGGTTTTCCAAACTTTCAATAATCATCTCTGTATTGGCAAGATAGAGCTCTGCAATTTGGTCATAATCAAGAGCACGGAGACGGCTTTGCTCCTTGTCCTTCCAGCTACGGAAGGTCTTTCCTAAGGTAAATACTTCGTGAAGCAGAAAACGTAAAATCCGCAAAGAAACAAGGAAATAATAGGTCAATCGTGATGCAAATTTACGATTGATGCCTCGTTCTATATTTTTCAGATAACGTTGGTAAACTCGGTAAGCACGATTGCTAATGTTCCCCTCTTCATAGGCCTGTTCCAATCCATCACTTTCAATACTAAGAATCAAGAGTTTCAAAGCAGCCCAGTCTTCTTGAGCCCCCTTATTTTCTTGACTCAGGATAAGATTTTCAATACGTCCATGATAATTGTCAATAGCCGCATAGAGAGGAAGCTTATTCTTATGAGTTTCAAGTTCTTTTTCTAACTCCGAAGTAACCTCATTCAAAATGGCGATATGCATGAGATAATCCTTGCTTTCTTCCTGTTCATCAGAAAAATGAGGCAAGACCACGAGACCTGTTAAAAAGCTTACAAGCGTCACACCTGCAACAAGGAAAAGTAAGAGAGGATACTCCTGCTCTAGATTACTTGGTATCAGAAGGATCGTAGCAATCGACACCGTTCCCTTAACACCTGAGAAGGTCAAGAGAAGCATATCCTTCATATACTTATTTAGCTTTTTCTTGAGACGTCGGGTCCTATAGGCATAATAGCCATAAATCATGACAAAACGAATGGCAAAGAGGACAAAGGTAAGGGCAACAAGAGATCCCAATAACAGTAAGGGATTATAGATTGGATTGGTCAAGATAGGCTCTGCTATCATTTCCAGCTCCATCCCTAAAATCACAAAGACAGAACCGTTGAGCATAAAGTTCACTGTGTGCCAGACCGTCTCGGTCACCGTATCCACTTGGGCTTCGAGGAGCGTAATTTTCTTAAAACGGCTTGCCTTTAAAATCCCAGCAACCACAACGGCGATAATCCCTGAAACGTGTACCTCTTCTGCTAGAAAGAAGGTCACCAGAGGCAAACTCAATTCTAATAAAAGTTCGCTGGCAATATCCGTTGCTCGCACACTTAGCAAGAAGCTATGGAGGAAACGGTTGGTCATAGCTGTTAAAAATCCAATTAAAAAACCGCCTAGAATTGAAAAGATGAGCGAACTACTCGCTTGCCCAAGAGAAAAAGCTCCTGTTGTCCAAGCTGTCAAAGCTACCTGAAAGGCAACCAAACCAGAAGCATCATTCAAGAGTCCTTCACCTTTAAGGATATTGGACACGCGCTTAGGAAAGCTAAAGCGCTCCGAAAGAGAGGCAAAAGCCACCAAGTCCGTAGGCCCAAGGGCCGCCCCAACAGCCAAGCAAGCTGCCAAGGGAAGGCTAAGCCAAAGAAGATGGGCCAATCCACCCAAACTCAGGGTCGAGATAAAAATCACTGGGAATATGAGATAGATAATGATTCGCCAGTGTTTTAAAATAGCTGTAATATCAGCTTCTTCCGACTCTCGGAAAAGCAAGGGCCCGATAACCAGTGCCAAAAACAACTCCGTATTGAGATGAAAGTCGGTATTGGGTAAAAAGAGACCAATCACAATTCCCAAAAGAATCTGCACCAAAGGGAGAGGCAAAAAAGGCAGGAGCTTATTGGTTGTACTCGAGACAATCAAGACCAGTAAAAATAGGATAAGGTAAATCAGTAATTCCACGCACGTCCTCCTTAATCTTTTTTACAACAGGATTCAAATATCTCCTTCTGCTCTTTGATTTTTTGGTCAATCTTGGAACAGTCTTTGTGCTCAATTTTCCTCTGACACCGTTCCATCTCAAGAGCAACTAATTTTTTCTTGATTTTAAGCATTTTTTTGCTCATATGCGCTTGGTCTAACATACCCACCGCTCGTTCGTGGTGGGTTGATTCAACAAAATTCTGGCGCATGGCATCCAGCTTTTCACGTAGGTATTGTTTATCCATGTCTATATCTCTCTAATTTTTCAATCATTACTAAAAATGGTGGGTTGTTGACTTGGTTTAAAGTTCGGTAAATAGCAGCTGTGTACTCTTGTTGGTTCAACTGGCTAACAAAATCCAAGACAGCATCCCTCTCGAGGTCGCCTCCTTCATGACCATAATAGATCATGATAGCAATCCGTCCACCTTTGACAAGTAAGCCACACAGCTTTTCTAATGCTTCAATCGTTGTCTGTGGTCGGGTGATGACAGACTTATCAGCTGACGGCAGATAGCCCAGATTAAAAATTCCTGCCTTGGCTTCTGTCACAAACTGATCCAGTGTCTCATGACCTTGCAAAATTAACTGGGCATTTGTCAGGCCAGCTTGGTTCAAACGCTCTTGCGTCTTTTCCAAGGCTTGCTCCTGAATATCAAAGGCATAGACTTTCTTGGCTAATTTGGCTAGAAAAAGCGTGTCATGACCATTTCCCATGGTCGCATCCACTACGATATCGTCCTGAGTTACAACCTCAGCCAAAAAATCATGTGCCATCTCAAGTGGTCTTTTCATATTCAAACTCCTGTTTTACAGCCTTGCATCCTTGCACGCTTCCGCGACGTCGCATCTCCATCTCAATACTGTTGAGGACTTCCCATTTATTGAGGCTCCACATAGGGCCAATCAGCATATCTCTAGGTGCATCTCCTGTAATTCGATGGATGACGATATGTTTGGGAATGATTTCCAGTTGATCACAGATAACCTTTACATATTCGTCCTGGCTCATCAACTGTAAACGTCCCTCGTGATAATCCCGTTGCATTCGCGTATTGGTCATCAGATGAAGCAAGTGCAATTTAATCCCTTGAATATCGTTATCCGTGACACAGCGACGGACATTTTCAATCATCATCTCATGGGTTTCACCAGGCAAGCCATTAATAAGATGGGAAACAATCTCAATCTTGGGATACTTTCTCAAACGCTTGACCGTTTCCACGTACAACTCATAGGAATGGGCACGGTTAATCAGGTCAGAGGTTGTTTCATAAGTGGTCTGCAAGCCCAATTCTACCGTCACATGCATGCGCTCCGACAACTCAGCCAAATATTCGATGGTTTCATCTGGTAAACAGTCTGGGCGCGTTCCAATATTGATTCCTACTACACCTGGTTCATTGATAGCCTGCTCATAGCGCTCTCGGATGACTTCCACCTTTTCATGGGTGTTGGTAAAATTTTGAAAATAAACCAGATACTTCTGAACATCTGGCCACTTGCGGTGCATAAAGTCAATTTCCTTATAAAATTGCTCACGGATAGGCGCGTCCGGTGCTACGATAGCATCTCCAGAACCTGAAACCGTACAAAAAGTACAGCCTCCATGAGCCACAGTTCCATCACGATTGGGACAGTCAAATCCCGCATCAATCGGGACTTTAAAGGTCTTTTCTCCAAAGAGTTTTCGATAATAATCATTCAAGGTGTTATAAGATTTCATAACTTTCATTATAACAAAAAACATCTACAATCTCAAAAGCCTGACTTTCCTATAAATTCCTCTGTTTCTCGTTTCCATTAGCGATTTTTTATGATACAATATGGGTATGATTTTAATGAAATTAGCATCTATTTTATTATTGATACTGACCTTAGTAGTCTGCATTATCATAACCAAACTTTTTAGATTAAAAAAACTAGGACGAAACTTTGCGGATTTAGCTTTTCCAGTCTTGATATTTGAGTATTACCTTATTACGGCTAAAACCTTTACCCATAATTTCCTCCCTAGACTAGGCCTAGCCCTCTCACTCCTAGCCATTATCCTCGTTTTTTTCTTCCTTTTGAAAAAACGTAGCTTTTACTATCCTAAATTCATCAAATTCTTCTGGCGTGCAGGATTCTTATTAACCCTTGTCATGTATATCGAGATGATTGTTGAATTGATGGCACAGAAATAAAAAATGAAATCGAAAACACCTCAATCAAACTAAAATACAGTGATTGAAGTGTTTTTCTTTATATCTTTTTTAATAATTCTTATACTCAATGAAAATCAAAAAGCAAACTAGGAAGCTAGCCGCAGGTTGCTAAAAGCACTGCTTTTAGGTTGTAGATAGAACTGA
>NZ_VMLG01000030.1:0-10786 GCF_013276565.1 Streptococcus sp. 53 | reverse complement strand
CGCGGTGGCATCTCAATTGACCCCTACTACAACTACGGTAAGCCAGGAACTAAGTATGAAGGCTTGGCAGAACAACGCCTCTTCCAACACGATCTTTATCCAGAGAAAATTGACAATCGTTAAACTCATACTCAATGAAAATCAAAGAGCAAACTAGAAAACTAGCCGCAGGTTGCTCAAAGTACAGCTTTGAGGTTGCAGATAAAACTGACGAAGTCAGCTCAAAACACGTTTTTGAGGCTGTAGATGAAGCGACGTTGACGCGGTTTGAAGAGATTTTCGAAGAGTATAAGTTAAAATTAGAAAGTTTATTCAATAATAAAGGAGAAAAAACATGGTTAAATACGGTGTTGTTGGAACAGGATATTTTGGAGCTGAGTTGGCTCGTTATATGCAAAAGAATGATGGAGCAGAGATTACTCTTCTCTATGACCCAGATAATGCAGAGGCGATTGCAGAAGAATTGGGAGCAAAAGTAGCAAGCTCCCTAGATGAGTTGGTTTCTAGCGATGAAGTAGATTGTGTTATCGTCGCAACTCCAAATAATCTTCATAAGGAACCGGTTATTAAGGCTGCACAATATGGTAAAAATGTTTTCTGTGAAAAACCAATTGCGCTTTCTTATCAAGATTGTCGCGAGATGGTAGATGCATGCAAAGAAAACAATGTAACCTTTATGGCAGGACATATTATGAATTTCTTTAATGGTGTTCATCATGCAAAAGAACTCATTAATCAAGGAGTCATCGGAGACGTTCTATATTGTCACACTGCTCGTAATGGTTGGGAAGAACAACAACCGTCCGTATCATGGAAAAAAATTCGTGAAAAATCAGGTGGTCACTTGTATCACCACATCCATGAGTTGGATTGTGTTCAATTCCTTATGGGTGGTATGCCTGAAACTGTAACCATGACAGGTGGAAATGTAGCCCATGAAGGTAAACATTTCGGTGATGAAGATGATATGATTTTTGTCAATATGGAATTTTCTAATAAGCGTTTTGCTTTGTTAGAATGGGGTTCAGCTTATCGTTGGGGTGAACATTATGTCTTAATCCAAGGAACGAAAGGTGCCATCCGCTTAGACTTATTCAACTGTAAAGGAACTCTTAAGCTAGATGGGCAAGAAAGCTATTTCTTGATTCATGAATCGCAAGAAGAAGATGATGATCGTACTCGTATCTATCATAGTACAGAAATGGACGGAGCAATTGCTTATGGTAAACCAGGTAAACGTACTCCATTATGGCTATCATCTGTGATTGATAAAGAAATGCGCTATCTGCATGAGATTATGCAAGGAGCTCCAGTATCAGAAGAATTTGCAAAATTGTTGACAGGTGAAGCTGCTCTCGAGGCAATTGCTACTGCAGATGCTTGTACCCAATCTATGTTTGAAGATCGTAAAGTAAAATTGTCAGAAATTGTAAACTAAATTTTGGTATTCTCCTATTATAGGTCAACTTGCTCCTCTGAAAGTACTTTTAGAGGAGCTGTTTGACTTGGCTAGTTTTTGAAACTGAAATCTATTCTACTACAAACTCTTGAAAGCGTTTTATTTTTAAGGTATAATAATCTCATAGAAACAAAGAAAAAGGAAAAGGAGGAAAGAGGATGCCACAGATTAGCAAAGAAGCCTTGATTGAGCAAATCAAAGATGGAATCATCGTTTCTTGTCAGGCTCTTCCTCATGAACCGCTTTATACAGAAGCGGGAGGGGTGATTCCCTTGCTGGTCAAAGCGGCTGAGCAAGGTGGAGCAGTCGGTATCCGAGCCAATAGTGTTCGCGATATCAAGGAAATCAAGGAAGTCACCAAACTTCCGATTATTGGGATAATCAAACGAGATTATCCGCCACAAGAACCCTTCATCACGGCTACCATGAAAGAAGTTGATGAATTGGCAGAACTGGACATCGAGGTGATTGCTCTGGATTGTACCAAGCGTGAACGCTACGATGGTTTGGAAATTCAAGAGTTCATTCGTCAGGTTAAGGAGAAATATCCTAACCAGCTCTTGATGGCTGATACAAGTACTTTCGAGGAAGGATTGGCAGCTGTAGAAGCAGGAATTGACTTTGTCGGAACAACCTTATCAGGCTACACATCTTACAGTCCAAAAGTGGACGGTCCAGATTTTGAACTCATCAAAAAACTCTGCGATGCCGGTGTAGATGTCATTGCAGAAGGGAAAATTCATACACCAGAACAAGCCAAACAAATCCTTGAATATGGAGTGCGAGGCATCGTTGTTGGTGGCGCTATTACTAGACCAAAAGAGATTACAGAACGCTTTGTTGCTGGTCTCAAATAACACAATCTGAAAAAGAGGAGAGTGGTGGATGAGTAGGATGGAATGAAATCGCATACAAGAAATAAAGAACTCATTATCCAAGTTGGATACGCTTATTACATAGGAGAATACAAATGAAATTTAGAAAATTAGCTTGTACAGTACTTGCGAGTGCTGCGGTTCTTGGTCTTGCTGCTTGTGGCAATTCTGGCGGAAGTAAAGATGCTGGCAAATCAGGTGGTGACGGTGCCAAAACAGAAATCACTTGGTGGGCATTCCCAGTATTTACCCAAGAAAAAACTGGTGACGGTGTTGGAACTTATGAAAAATCAATCATCGAAGCGTTTGAAAAAGCCAATCCAGATGTAAAAGTGAAATTGGAAACCATCGACTTCAAGTCAGGTCCTGAAAAAATCACAACAGCTATCGAAGCTGGAACAGCTCCAGACGTACTCTTTGATGCACCAGGACGTATCATCCAATACGGTAAAAACGGCAAATTGGCTGAGTTGAACGACCTCTTCACAGATGAATTTGTTAAAGATGTCAACAATGAAAACATCGTACAAGCAAGTAAAGCTGGAGACAAGGCTTATATGTATCCAATTAGTTCTGCCCCATTCTACATGGCAATGAACAAGAAAATGCTAGAAGATGCTGGAGTGGCAAACCTTGTAAAAGAAGGTTGGACAACTGATGATTTTGAAAAAGTATTGAAAGCACTCAAAGACAAGGGTTACACACCAGGTTCATTGTTCAGTTCTGGTCAAGGGGGAGACCAAGGAACACGTGCCTTTATCTCTAACCTTTATAGCGGTTCTGTAACAGATGAAAAAGTTAGCAAATATACAACTGATGATCCTAAATTCGTCAAAGGTCTTGAAAAAGCAACTAGCTGGATTAAAGACAATTTGCTCAATAATGGTTCACAATTTGACGGTGGGGCAGATATCCAAAACTTTGCTAACGGTCAAACATCTTACACAATCCTTTGGGCACCAGCTCAAAATGGTATCCAAGCTAAACTTTTAGAAGCAAGTAAGGTAGAAGTGGTAGAAGTACCATTCCCATCAGACGAAGGTAAACCAGCTCTTGAATATCTTGTAAACGGATTTGCAGTATTCAACAATAAAGACGACAAGAAAGTCGCTGCATCTAAGAAATTCGTTCAATTTATCGCGGATGACAAAGAATGGGGTCCAAAAGACGTTGTTCGTACAGGTGCCTTCCCAGTCCGTACTTCATTTGGCAAACTTTATGATGACAAACGCATGGAAACAATCAGCGGCTGGACTCAATACTACTCACCATACTACAACACTATTGATGGATTTGCTGAAATGAGAACACTTTGGTTCCCAATGTTGCAATCTGTATCAAATGGTGACGAAAAACCAGCGGACGCTTTGAAAGCCTTCACTGAAAAAGCGAACGAAACAATCAAAAAAGCTATGAAACAATAGTCCTTAGTCATTCTATAAAAAGTAGTTTTTTAAAGAATCTAAGAGTGTATACCCCCTTTTCCCTCTACACAGATAGTGTAAGAAAAGGGGGGCTTTTGTTTAAAATGTAAGGAACTGTCACGAAATTAAAATGAAGTTCTTACATAAGCGAATCATAAAAAATTTCATTTTGATTTTAAAACAGTTCAAGAAAGTCAAAAAATTATTCTATTTGAAAGAGAGGTGCCGACTGTGAAAGTCAATAAAATCCGTATGAGGGAAACAGTGATTTCCTATGCTTTCCTAGCACCAGTGTTGTTCTTCTTTATTATCTTTGTTTTAGTACCAATGATTATGGGCTTCATCACAAGTTTCTTTAACTACTCTATGACTAGTTTTGAATTTGTGGGCTTAGATAACTATGTCCGTATGTTTAAAGATCCTGTCTTTACAAAATCTCTGATTAACACAGTTATTTTGGTTGTTGGCTCTGTACCGATTGTTGTTCTCTTCTCGCTCTTTGTAGCGTCACAGACCTACCATCAAAATGCTATTGCTAGATCCTTTTACCGTTTTGTCTTCTTCCTTCCAGTTGTAACAGGTAGTGTTGCCGTAACAGTTGTTTGGAAATGGATTTATGATCCGCTATCAGGTATCTTAAACTTTGTTTTGAAATCTAGTCATATCATTACACAAAATATTTCATGGCTGGGCGACAAGCACTGGGCATTGCTGGCGATTATGATTATCCTCTTGACAACGTCTGTTGGTCAACCGATTATCCTCTACATCGCAGCTATGGGGAATATTGACAATTCATTGGTTGAAGCAGCTCGTGTTGATGGTGCAACTGAATTTCAAGTTTTCTGGAAGATTAAATGGCCAAGCCTTCTTCCAACAACTCTTTATATCGCAATCATCACGACAATCAACTCCTTCCAAGTTTTCGCCTTGATTCAATTGTTGACATCTGGTGGGCCAAACTACTCTACAAGTACCTTGATGTACTACCTGTACGAAAAAGCCTTCCAATTGACAGAATACGGTTATGCAAACACCATTGGTGTCTTCTTGGCAGTCATGATTGCGATCGTAAGTTTTGTTCAATTTAAGGCGCTCGGAAACGACGTAGAATACTAAAGAAAGGAGACAGCTATGCAATCTACAGAAAAAAAACCATTAACAGCCTTTACTGTTATTTCAACAATCATTTTGCTCTTGTTGACTGTGCTGTTCATCTTTCCATTCTACTGGATTTTGACAGGGGCATTCAAATCACAACCTGATACCATTATGATTCCGCCACAATGGTTCCCTAAAATGCCAACCATGGAAAACTTCCAACAACTCATGGTGCAGAACCCTGCCTTGCAGTGGATGTGGAACTCTGTGTTTATCTCGCTGGTAACCATGTTCTTAGTCTGTGCAACCTCATCTCTAGCAGGTTATGTATTGGCTAAAAAACGTTTCTATGGTCAACGCATTCTATTTGCTATCTTTATCGCTGCCATGGCGCTTCCAAAACAAGTTGTCCTTGTACCATTGGTACGTATCGTCAACTTCATGGGAATTCATGACACTCTTTGGGCAGTTATTTTGCCTTTGATTGGATGGCCATTCGGGGTCTTCCTCATGAAACAATTCAGTGAAAATATCCCTACAGAGTTGCTCGAATCAGCTAAAATCGATGGTTGTGGTGAGATTCGTACTTTTTGGAGCGTAGCCTTCCCAATTGTAAAACCAGGGTTTGCGGCTCTTGCAATCTTTACCTTCATCAATACTTGGAATGACTACTTCATGCAGTTGGTAATGTTGACTTCACGTAACAATTTGACTATTTCACTTGGGGTTGCGACCATGCAGGCTGAAATGGCAACCAACTATGGTTTAATTATGGCGGGTGCAGCTCTTGCAGCCGTGCCAATCGTAACAGTATTCCTAGTCTTCCAAAAATCCTTCACACAGGGGATTACTATGGGAGCGGTCAAAGGATAATACTCTGCGAAAATCGAATTCAAACTAGGTCAGCGTAGCCTTGCTATACTTAAGTATTGCCTGCGGTTAGCTTTTCCTAGTTTGTTCTTCAATTTTCATTGAGTATAAGAGAATATAGAGGTTATAAGTGTCTACAAAATGTTGGGTGTTTGCTTACCTTAGAGATTTTGTCAGACACTTATAAACTTAAGAATGGTTTTAGTTAACTATAAGAAACGAAGGAAAGAGTATGATTTTTGACGATTTGAAAAACATCGCCTTTTACAAAGGAATTCATCCCAATTTAGATAAGGCTATCGACTATCTCTACCAACATCGTAAAGATTCATTTGAACTAGGTAAGTACGAGATTGATGGTGACAAGGTCTTTCTAGTTGTTCAGGAAAATGTCCTCAATCAAGCTGAAAATGATCAATTTGAGTATCATAAGAACTATGCAGATTTGCATTTGCTGGTAGAAGGACATGAATATTCGAGCTACGGTTCACGTATCAAAGACGAGGCAGTAGCATTCGACGAAGCGAGTGACATTGGCTTTGTTCATTGTCATGAACACTACCCACTCTTGTTGGGTTATCACAATTTTGCGATTTTCTTCCCAGGAGAGCCACATCAACCAAATGGTTATGCAGGTATGGAAGAGAAGGTTCGCAAATATCTCTTTAAAATCTTGATTGATTAAAAATAGGATGAACTGTTTTTTGTAAAGCTTTGATTATGTTCTACCATGAAATTTATCTTTGTGAGGTAGAGAAATGAGGTCTTATTGTCAGTATCTTTATTCAGAAATGCTATGGGTATGGCAGGATTGAAGTTCAGCAAAGTCTTTATGGCTGCGGCAGCAAGAGTAGGATTACTGATCAAGATTTATGGAAGGATTTTACAAATAGCTGTGAATCTAGTTGATGTATATGGTTGTATAAACTTTTAAAACGAGAGAATGAAAGCACTTTGTATTTTTTTATTGAAAGCACTTTGTATTTTTTTATTGAATATGTTAGTTTGGACAGTGCTTGCAATGATAGTCCGTGGAGGGCTAGATGGATTTAATGAGCATACTTGGAGTACTATTTTAATTGCTTCGCTGTCCGGGATATATATAGATTATATGTCCATAGATAAAAATAGAAAAAAGTCCAAAAGAAAAAAGAAAAAATAGCTTTGTTCATGGTAGGGACTTATGAAAGCTTTACTGATAAAAAAGAAAACAGTTTACAAAGAAAAATGATGGAGGAGCAAACATGTCACAAAAAGGAAGAAGTCTCATCAAGGCTGCATTTGATACAGATAATTTTCTCATGCGAATTAGTGAGAAGGTTTTAGATATTGTAACAGTCAATCTTCTCTTTGTAGTAACTTGTTTGCCAATCGTAACGATTGGAGTGGCTAAAATCAGCCTCTACGAGACCATGTTCGAAGTTAAGAAGAGCAGACGTGTTCCAGTTTTTAGAACCTATCTAAGAGTTTTCAGGCAAAATCTGAAACTAGGTTTTCAGTTGGGGATGTTAGAATTAGGAATTGTATTTCTAATCCTTTCAGATCTCTATCTTTTCTGGGGTCAAACAGCTCTGCCCTTCCAATTGGTGAAAGCTATTTGTCTAGGTATTCTGATTTTCCTCACTATTGTGATGTTGGCTAGTTACCCTATCGCGGCACGTTATGACCTATCTTGGAAAGAAGTGTTACAAAAAGGGCTTATCTTGGCAAGTTTTAACTTTCCTTGGTTCTTCCTCATGTTAGCCATTCTTGTCCTCATTGTGATGATTCTATATCTATCAGCCTTTACCCTTCTATTGGGAGGATCAGCTTTTATTCTCTTTGGTTTTGGACTCCTTGCTTTTTTACAAGTAGGAGTGATGGAAAAGCTATTTGCTAAGTATGAGTAAGGGTTGCAATTATTTCTGAAACTACTTTCAAACGCTCCAGGCGCTATTCTATAAGCGAGAAACTAAAATCTAAGTGTCTATAAGATATTGAAAGCCTTTTCGGTAAAGTGTATACTAAAGAAGTAAAGAAAGAATCTGCTTTAGCAGAAAATAAAAATAATAGGAGAAAATCTATGTCAGATTTGAAAAAATACGAAGGTGTCATTCCAGCCTTCTACGCATGTTATGATGATCAAGGAGAAGTAAGTCCAGAGCGTACGCGTGCCTTAGTTCAATACTTCATTGATAAAGGTGTTCAAGGTCTTTACGTCAATGGTTCTTCTGGTGAATGTATTTACCAAAGCGTTGAAGACCGCAAGTTAATCTTGGAAGAAGTCATGGCAGTTGCCAAAGGTAAATTGACTATTATTGCCCATGTTGCTTGCAATAATACTAAAGATAGTATGGAACTAGCTCGCCACGCTGAAAGCTTGGGAGTAGATGCCATTGCAACAATTCCACCAATTTACTTCCGCTTGCCAGAATACTCAGTTGCCAAATACTGGAACGATATTAGTTCTGCAGCTCCAAATACAGACTATGTCATCTACAACATTCCTCAATTGGCAGGGGTTGCTTTGACTCCAAGTCTTTACACAGAAATGTTGAAAAATCCACGTGTTATCGGTGTTAAGAACTCTTCTATGCCAGTTCAAGATATCCAAACCTTTGTGAGCCTTGGTGGGGAAGACCATATCGTCTTTAACGGTCCAGATGAACAGTTCCTAGGTGGTCGCCTCATGGGTGCCAAAGCTGGTATCGGTGGTACATATGGTGCTATGCCAGAACTCTTCTTGAAACTCAATCAGTTGATTGCGGATAAAGACTTGGAAACAGCGCGTGAGTTGCAGTATGCTATCAACGCTATCATTGGTAAACTCACTGCTGCACATGGAAATATGTACGGTGTCATTAAGGAAGTCTTGAAGATCAATGAAGGTTTGAACATTGGTTCTGTTCGTTCACCATTGACACCAGTGACTGAAGACGATCGTCCAGTTGTAGAAGCAGCTGCAGCCTTGATTCGTGAAACCAAGGAGCGCTTCCTCTAATCCATAAGGAGGTATTTATGACACACTACGTTGCAATTGATATCGGTGGAACCAACATCAAATATGGTTTGATCGACCAAGAAGATCAATTTGTTGAATCGCATGAAATGCCAACTGAGGCGCATAAGGGTGGACCTCATATCTTACAAAAAACCAAAGATATTGTAGCCAGCTATTTAGAAAAAGGTCCAGTAGCAGGTGTTGCCATTTCTTCTGCAGGAATGGTGGACCCTGATAAGGGGGAAATTTTCTACGCTGGACCTCAGATTCCAAATTATGCAGGAACTCAGTTCAAAAAGGAAATCGAGACTAGCTTTGCTATTCCTTGTGAGATTGAAAATGATGTCAACTGTGCAGGTCTGGCTGAGGCAGTATCTGGTTCAGGCAAGGGAGCAAGTGTGACCCTTTGCTTAACCATTGGAACAGGTATCGGTGGTTGTTTGATTATGGATGGGAAAGTCTTCCATGGATTTAGCAATTCAGCCTGTGAAGTTGGCTATATGCATATGCAGGATGGAGCGTTCCAAGATTTGGCTTCTACAACAGCTTTAGTGAAATATGTAGCTGAAGCCCATGGAGAAGGTGTTGACCAGTGGAATGGCCGACGCATTTTCAAGGAAGCCACTGAGGGCAATAAACTCTGCATGGAAGGTATTGACCGTATGGTAGACTATCTAGGAAAAGGTCTGGCAAATATTTGCTATGTGGCCAATCCAGAAGTAGTCATTCTCGGTGGCGGTATCATGGGACAAGAGGCAATCCTCAAGCCCAAAATCCGCACAGCCTTGAAAGAGGCTTTGGTACCAAGCCTAGCTGAAAAAACACGATTAGAATTCGCTCATCATCAAAATACAGCAGGGATGTTGGGAGCTTATTATCATTTTATACTCAATGAAAATCAAAGAGCAAACTAGGAAACTAGCCGCAGGCTGTACTTGAGTACGGCAAGGCGACGTTGACGTGGTTTGAATTTGATTTTCGAAGAGTATCAAGACAAAACAATCCTAGTTTGGCTGAGCCAAACTAGGATTTTCTGACACGTTTTTGTCTACGATAGCCGTTGAGTTTCTTATTTTCCCAGTAGCTATTAAAGATTTTTTCCTTGCTTTCGCGATTGATTTCCAAAAAGTAGGCATAAATCAAATCGATAAAGAAGAGCATAGGAAGTTGAGCGGATATTCGTTGGATATAGGAAGACTGGCTGTGGGTGGCTACAAGAACAGTCTCTGTGTAGGCCTGACTATCTTTATTGGGAACACTTGTAAAGAGTACAGTCTTTGCCCCCATCTCCTTAGCGTCTAATAAACTGTCTAAAATAGAGGGAGTTGTGCCAGAAAGTGAGAAACCAAGTACGAGACAATTTTCATCCATGATGCTGGTTGTCCAGGCAAAGCCGTCTTGATCGGTCAAGGCCTCGCAGACCACACCCAGACGCATAAAACGTAATTTCATTTCACGGGCGACGAGGCCAGAACTCCCTGTTCCGAAGAAGTAGATACGCTCAGCATCTTCGATTAGCTGGGCAATTCGTTCTAGTTGGATTTCGTCAATCAAGTCTTGTGTTTGTTCCCTCATATTGCTATAACTTCTGAGGACTCGTTTGGTCAGTGGACTGTGCTTGGAGACTTGGTTGGCTTGATTTTCTGCTTCATGTTGGTATTGGAAAATAAATTCTCGGTAGCCAGTAAAGCCACACTTTTTAGCAAAGCGGGTCAAAGCAGCTTGAGAAATATGTAATTTTTGGGTGACTTGTTGAGAAGATAAATCATCTGTAATCGTTTCAGTTTGCAAAAAATAGCGAGCGATTTCTTGCTCTAGGTCTGTCATTTCTTCAAAATGTGAATCAATGACAGTTGTGATATCTGGTTTGTCCATAGGGAAGGCTCCTTTAAATGAGTCGTGTTGGAAAAAGACTAGATTATTGAACTTTTACATTCATTATAACATATAATATAGGGATGAATAAATAAAAACGCATCTTACTGTAAATGAACTGCACCCCAAAAGTTAGACAGAAAAAATCTAACTTTTGGGGTGTTTTATTATGAAATTGAGTTATGAAGATAAAGTTCAGATA
>NZ_VMLG01000003.1:0-33312 GCF_013276565.1 Streptococcus sp. 53 | reverse complement strand
AAGCTGTGTACTATTTATGATATAATTAAGTTACTTAGAGGCAAGCCCTCATAATTTTAGACTTTGCACCTTAGCGTGCCAGGGGAAGTAACTTAACCGTTGCTTCCCTTTTCAAAACCAAAAAAATCCCCACGCTCTCAAACTTTGGCGAGTCTGAGCGTGAGGATGTACTGTATAAGGAAACGACCATTAAAAAGGTAGTTTTCTTATACTCTATTCTATCAAGAAATGAGGTGAAAATCAATGTGGATGGAAGAACTTTCTAACGGAAAATACAAATTTTTTGAGCGATACAAAGACCCTTATACCGAGAAATGGAAAAGGGTGTCTGTAACCCTTGACTCTGGATCAAGCAGGGCTAAGAAAGAAGCTCAGAAACAACTGGATGAGAAGATAGAATCCTTACTGCAAAAATTGACTACTGCTTCTGCTCTCTTTCACACAGTCTTCGAAGAATGGTGGGAATTTCACCAGAAGCAAATTAAATTGAGTACGTATAAGACTATGTTAGCTACCTACAACCGAATATCCGATAAAGTTGAACTAGGTACTAAATTGGAAAATATGGATGTACGGCTGGTTCAAAGATTGATTGATACTGAAGAATGGACATATACCCAAAAATACCGTGTCAAATCAATTCTAAACGTCTTCTTTGACTATGCTATCGACCAAGGTTTTATCGAAAATAATCCTGCTAGGAAAGCGAAATTGCCTAGAAAGAAACAAAGCTTAGAGCAGATGAAAAACGCAAAAGATAAATATCTAGAACCAAAAGAATACAAGGCTATTTTAAAAGAACTCTATCGAAAAGATATTACATTACGATACGCCTTGGCATGTGAGTTTATGATCCTGAACGGTTGTCGTGTCGGTGAGTTAGCTGGTCTTACACTAGACAAATATCACAAAGATAGTAAGACATTAGATATTCATACTACATTTAATCGATACATTCCAGACGATGATGGAACTAAGACTTTTGCCAGCTTCAGGACGACACACCTCACAAAAAGAGAGATTGAAATACTTGATAAAATGATTGAATTAAATCGTCTAAGCGAAACAACCGATAAGAATTGGCATAAAAGCGACCGCATCTTTGTTACAAATACGGGAAAGCCCGTTCATAGCTCCATCCTAAGCAAGTCTCTCCAGCGAGCAAATGAACGCCTTAAAAAACCAATTCCTAAACATCTATCACCTCACATCTTCAGACATACAACTATTAGCATTTTAGCTGAAAATAAAATTCCTCTAAAAACAATCATGGACAGGGTTGGCCATTCTGATTCTGAGGTCACCACTTCCATCTATACCCACGTCACAAAGAACATGAAAGATGAAGCAATCAATGTACTGGATAAAGTTATGAAAAAGATTTTTTAAAAAGTTTTGCCCCTTTTTTGCCCCCTAAATACAAAAATAGCCCTTCGGATAAAATCCGAGGGGCTAGAAACGTTGTTAAATCAACGATTATTTTTTAAGGTTGTAGAATGATTTCAATCCACGGTAGATTGAAACTAGAGTAATACGCCGCGACTTCTAAAACTTTTCTAAAAATGAATTTGACTTTCCTAATAAAGTTGTTCAGATTTTATTTCATCTCACTATAATTCAATGATTTTCTAAGAATTCTATTTCTTTCGAAAATTCTTTCAGGTAGCTTTCAAAGACTTTCAAATCAGTCCAAGAAAAAAAGGTTTATAATTTCCATAAAAATTGACATGGAAATTATAAAACCATTATTAGTTTAACCCTTGTTGGTAACGCGCCAATTCGGCTTGGTTAGCCCAAACATAGTGGCCTGGACGGATTTCTACCATAGATGGTTTATCAGTCTCATAGTCGTGTTGACTTGGGTCGTAAACCTTCAAGACCTTCTTGCGTTCCAAGATTGGATCTGGGATTGGTACTGCTGAAAGTAAGGCTTGAGTATATGGATGAATTGGATTGTTAAACAATTCTTCTGTTTCTGCAACCTCTACAATAACACCCTTGTAAATAACCGCGATACGATCTGAAATAAAGCGAACAACCGACAAGTCATGAGCGATGAAGAGATAGGTCAAGCCGAGCTCTTTTTGGAATTTTTTGAGCAAGTTCAAGACTTGGGCACGAACAGAAACGTCCAAGGCTGAAATGGGCTCATCCGCAATAACAAAATCTGGTTGCATGACCAAGGCACGGGCAATACCGATACGTTGACGTTGACCACCTGAGAATTCATGAGGGTAACGGGTCAAGTGCTCAGCAAGAAGCCCCACTTCACGGATAATAT
Source organism: Streptococcus sp. 53 (assembly GCF_013276565.1). Lineage (GTDB taxonomy): Bacteria > Bacillota > Bacilli > Lactobacillales > Streptococcaceae > Streptococcus. The sequence goes on along the minus strand of NZ_VMLG01000003.1, from coordinate 31,031 downwards.
TTTTAACTTTCTCTTTACGTTCTTCTTCATCTTTGAACAGATGATAATTATAAAGACCTTCAGAAATAATATAATCAACAGTCGCACGTTCATTCAAACTTGCCGCAGGGTCTTGGAAAATCATCTGGATACGACGAATCAATTCTGCAGCTTGTTCACGCGATTTCTTACCATTAATCTTTTGACCCTCAAAAATAATATCACCATTACTTGTGTCATTGAGACCGATGATAGCACGACCAATAGTTGTTTTCCCACTACCGGACTCACCTACAAGCGAGAAAGTTTCTCCCTTGTTGATAAAGAAGTTAGCATTTTTAACCGCGACAAACTTCTTACTTCCTTCACCAAAGGAAATTTCTAAATCTTTGATTTCTACTAATTTTTCAGACATTTCCTTCCTCCTAGTCTTCCAGATGGGTAAATCCCATTTTTTCACGGATTTTATCGTGGAGATTTGCAATCACAGCTGGTTTTTCTACTTTTGGAGCATCCTCATGAAGAAGCCAAGTTTTAGCCCAATGTGTCTCTGATACTGAGAATTGAGGAGCTTTTTGTTCGAAGTCAATCTGCATTGCATAGTCTGAACGCAAGGCAAAGGCATCCCCTTTCAAGTCAGTATAAAGTGACGGAGGTGTTCCTGGGATTGAGTAAAGATCCCCTTTATCATCAGCAAGCTGAGGTAAGCTAGACAAGAGACTCCATGTATATGGATGGCGAGGGTCATAGAAGACTTCCTCAACAGTTCCATACTCAACGATTTCTCCTGCATACATAACCGCTACCTTATCCGCAATACTTGCTACCACACCAAGGTCGTGGGTAATAAAGATTGTTGTGAAATGATACTCGTTTTGTAAAGATTTTAGCAAATCAATAATCTGAGCTTGGATGGTTACATCCAAGGCAGTCGTTGGCTCATCACAGATTAAGACATCAGGTCGGCAAGCAAGGGCAATGGCAATAACGATACGTTGACGCATTCCTCCAGAATATTGGAATGGGTATTCATCAAAACGTCTATCTGCATCTGGAATCCCAACCTTATTCATGTAGTCAATGGCCAATTCTTTCGCTTCTTTAGCTGTTTTTCCTTGGTGTTTTACAATCACTTCTGTAATCTGACTACCAATTGTTTTAATGGGGTCCAAACTAGTCATTGGGTCCTGGAAGATAGTCGCAATCTTAGCACCACGAATTTGTTCCCAATCCTTGTGAGAAGATAAGGCTGTCAAATCTTGACCACGGTAGTCAATACTTCCTTGGGCAATGCGACCATTTTCTTCAAGCATACCTGTGAAAGTTTTTGTCAAAACAGATTTTCCTGATCCTGACTCACCTACCAAGGCTAATACTTCTCCTTCAACTAGTTCAAGGGAAACGCCGCGAATGGCTGTCAATACTTTGTCACGAACGTCAAATTCCACGACAATATCGCGAGCAGTCAAAATTACATTTTTTTCTTTTGTCATTTCTACTCCTATCTATGTGTACGTGGATCACTAGCATCCGCTAAGTTTTGACCAACTACGAAAAGGGACAAAGATACCAAGACAAGGGTTGTCAATGGAATCCAGAACAAGTAAGCATTGGTTGTTACGTTTTGTGAATAATCTGAAATCAAACGACCCAAACTTGGCACTGTAATCGGTAATCCAAGACCGAAGAAAGACAAGAAGGCTTCGTATGAGATAAAGCTTGGAAGCATTTGGGTCATGGTTGTCACAATAACAGATACCAATTGAGGCATGATGTTTTTGGCAACAATCTTCAAGGTTGGCGTTCCCAAAGTACGTGACGCCAAGTTGTATTCCAAATCACGGTAACGCAAGATTTGCACACGAATCATGAAGGCAATCCCAATCCATGTTGTTACACTCATGGCAAAAATCAGATTCCAGAATCCAGCTCCGATTGAGTAAGTCAAGACAATGACAATCAAAAGAGATGGGATGTTTGAGATGACGTTATAAACTTCCATCATCACGCGGTCAACTGATTTTGAAATTCCCCAAATACCACCGACAAAGACACCGATAACCAAGTTAATCACTGTCGCAATCACAGAAATGAGGATAGAGTTACGAGCTCCGAACCAAACACCGTCAAAGAGCGATTTACCGTTACTGTCAGTACCGAACCAATGCTCAGCATTTGGCTTAATATAACGAGCACTAAAGTCGTTTACCTTGCTGACATCATTGAAATCAAACTTAGAAAACATTGGGTAGATGAAACTCATCAAAATGATGGCTACCAAGATTCCCAACATGACTACAGTTGATTTCTTCTTCATAAATTGTCTAAACACTGACTTCCAGTAAGAATATGCTGGCGCATCAATAGTTTCAGAGGCAAAATCGTCACGTTTTACAAACTGAAATTTTTCTTTATCGATTGTAGACATTATTTGCCTCCTTTCTCAGTCAATTTAATACGTGGGTCAATAATGGTCATCCAAATATCTCCTAAAAGAAGGGAGAAGATAGAAATACATGTAAAGATAAAGACAAGACCTACGACCATAGAGTTATTAGATGCTTTTACAGAGTCAATCAACATTTTACCCATACCTGGGAAGGCGAAGACTGTTTCAGTAAGGGTTGCACCACCGATAACCCCAATAACGGCACCAGGAATTCCTGAAACCAGCGGAACCATGGCATTTTTAAAGATGTGTTTGTTTGAAATTTCTTTTTCAGACAAACCTTTTGCACGAGCAAAACGAACAAAGTCTTGAGATTGCAAGTCAATCATGTAACGACGAATCCAAATAGCTGTAGCAGGAGCACCCAACAAACCAAGGATAACTGCTGGTAAAACATAAGAACGCCAATCTCCAGCACCCAAGATAGGGAACGAATCTGGAAGACCAATAGATGATCCAATCAAACGAACGATGTAAACCAAGGCAATGGTTGGAAGAGCAAGCAAGAAGGTCAAAGCCCCTGTTGAGAAGCTATCGATCCAAGTGTTCTTGAAACGAGCCATGGCTGAACCAAGTGGCACTGCAATCGCATAAGAAATCACCAGACCAATCAAACCAGCAATAGCAGAGCTGACAATCATAGATGGATATTGGTAATTACTTTCAGTCGCTGTATAAGGATCATCTTTCCCATAGCTAGCTACTTCACGAGAGTCAGCCTGACTAGGTGACTTGTAGGTTCTTGAGTAAATATTTACAGAAGACGTTTTCTTACCTGTTGGGAACTGAACTTGAGCAGTTTTGGTTTGTCCTTGACCTTGAGTAATAACCTGAAGAACTGGTGTATTAGCATAGGTTGGATAAGAGTCACCTAAATTGATATTCACAAAATTTTGATGCACAAATGGGAACTGACTGTTGAAGTACAAGAGATATTTATGTTTAGTACCTGAACCGACCAATGACCATCCGATAGCTGGATCATTTTCGAAACGAAGGTAACGTTTCAAGTCTGGATTTTCAGGATCTTGAATTTTATTTGTATGGTCAATGTCAATCAAGTTAGCATAGAAGTGAAAAACACGTTCAAAAATTGGAATTTCACGAGTAGCATAAAATTGACCACTTTCAGTAAATTCTCCCAAAGTCCAACCATGACCTAATTGATTGATGTACTTTTCATAAATAGCTTTATTGGTCGCATTTGCCTCTACTGTTACAGAAGAATCCATGCTACTTGCCTTTTCTTGCAACTCCTTAGTATCGTAATACTCAATGTAGCCCATACGCTCAAACACAGTATTTTCATAGTTATCACGTTTATCAGCCGTTGTCGCGATTTTATTATAGTTAGGATCCTGCTTGAAAATCAATTTTCGAGGAACCAAGGTATAGATAATCGTGTAGGTCAAAGTCGTTACTAAGAAAATCGAAACCAATGACCGCAAAACACGCATAAAAATATATTTTTTCATATTATTTCCTTTAAAAATCCCAAAAGAACCTTCTCCTCATGGAGAGAAAGTTCTATTAGAAATTATTTACTTCACATGACTTGCCAATTCTTTTTGAGCTTTCTCATTTGATTCAGCTTTTTCTTTCAACCATTTTTCACGAGCTTTTTCATACTCTTCTTTGGTGATTGCTTTTTCACCAACTTCAGTGTACTTCAAGTATCCTGAATTTTCACCTTTAAGACCAGATTCAGAATATGATGAGCTAAATGGTAGAACTTTTGAAACATATGAAACGGCTGTTTCTTTAGGAGAAGCCATTACTGGAATTGTCAAAGCATTGTCAGTCAACCAAGCTTGTGCTACCGCGTATTTTTCATAACGTTTTTGAACATCTTGGTTTTCGCTGTTTGCATCATCAAGTAATTTTCCATAGTCAGCTAAAGCAAGTTTGCTTACTACTGATGCATCAGTGTTTTGGTCAATACCAAGGTAAAGGCGAGTGTTTCCTCCCTTGATGACAAACTGATCCAAGAAAGTAGAAGGATCTTGATAGTCAGGATTCCATCCTAGCAAGGTGTGGATATCCCAATCTTGCTCTTTAGCTGTTGGAGCACTAAATGAAATTGGTAAAGCTTCTGCTTGAGTCATTTGTTGCAAGTCTACAACAACATTATCTGAACCCAATACTTTTTCAATTGATTGTTTCAATGATTGAACACGGTTTACAACCGCTGTTGATTCTTGGATAACCAAGGCATCCAAGTGGATTGGGAATTCAACACCTTCAGCTTGTAGGCTTGATTTTGCTTTAGCAAAGACTTCTTTAGCTTTTTCTTCATTGTAAAGGCCATTTTGAGAATCTGCTAGAGACACGTTTGACCAAGTAGAAGAATTTGTCTTAGCCAAGCTATCTTGTACCAATTCACCAAATGTTTTCTTACCAACTTGAAGATTATAAGGTGCAAACGTATTACGGATGGCTACTGCAGCTCCATCAGTACCATTTGTTTGAGCTGAGTAAGAATTGCGATCGACCGCAAAGTTCAAGGCTTGACGGAATTCCTTGTTTAGCAATGCTTTCTGAGTAGATGTCTTTTGGGCATCACTTGTTTTGGCAGTGTGGTTATAGGTTGTACGGCCATAGTTCAAGCTGACAGTTGCAACACCCGCTCCTGGTTCATTAAAGTAAATGTTATCTTTGAAGTCAGCTGCATATTTTTCATATGTAGAACTTGTAGGGAAGATACGAGCCTTGCTATATTGACCATCAGCAAAACCTTTAGCAATCACATCTTGGTCCTTACCATCCCAGAAAGTGAACTTAACGTTCTCAATTTTTACATTTTCTTTGTCCCAGTAAGCATCATTTTTAGCCATCTCGATAGATGATTTTGGAGTTACAGATTTTAAGACAAATGGACCGTTATAAAGAATAGAGTTAGCATCGGTTGGGGCACCAAAACCTTCCCCTTTTGAAGTTAAGAATTCTTCATTAACCGGCATCAAAACACCACTAGTGGTCTTGTCATTCCAGAAAGTTTCTGGCTGGTTCAAGGTATATTCTAGTGTTTGATCATCAAGCGCTTTTACTCCAACGGTTGAAAAATCGCTTGTTTCACCCTTGATATAGGCTTCTAATCCCTTAATAGAAGAGCTAACGATTGAAAGTCCTTTTGATTTTCCATCTACGGCATGTTTCAAACCAGTAACGAAGTCTTTAGCAGTTACAGGAGCGTATTCTTCTCCCTCTGCTGTAACCCATTTAGCATCCTTACGGATTTTATAGGTATAAGTCAAACCATCTTTTGAAACTGTCCATGATTCAGCAATAGAAGGAACCAAGTTACCATATTTATCATTAGCCAACAAACCATCTACAGCATTTGTTGTGACGAATGATGTTGAATCGATATTGCTGACGATATAATCCAAAGTTTCTGGATCTGTTTGATAAACATATTGGTAATCTTTTGCTAATTTAGCATTATTTGAACTAGTGTTTGAACACGCAGCTAGAACTCCTGACGCTAATAAGGTAGCTCCCGCTACAGCAAGCACTTGACTTTTTTTCATTTATTTACTCCTCTTATAAATAAAGTATAGGTTATCATCAATTATATCATAGATTTCAAGAAAAGTAAACGAATTTTCAGAATATTTAGGCTTATTGATACAAAAAATCTAAAAAAGCTATTGACTGAAAATCATTTTCAAGGTATAATAATAAACGTTAAGGCGGTATAGCCAAGTGGTAAGGCACGGCTCTGCAAAAGCTTGATCGTCGGTTCAAATCCGTCTACCGCCTTTCAATACCGAATTTATCGGAATTTATCAAGACAAAAAAGCCCGTAAAATAGGGCTTTTTTATTTTTATTTCATGATAAAAAAGGACAACTTTAAAACACTTTTGGGGCGGATTTGGGGGCTGAGTTTTTCGAGGATACTATTCCCTTTTGAAATCAACTGAAAAAAGCTTTGTCACTCCTGGTGACAAAAGCCTCTAGTTTATTCTGTTTCTTCTTCTATTTCAACTTCGGTAATTTGGACTTTTACCTTGGTAACACGACCATTTTTCACTTTATCATTGGTTAGGATAAGCTGTTTGTTTTGGCTGACCAATTCATAGCTGAGTTTCTCAGTCGTTGGAATGGTCCCAACTCCTGTCAAATAATAACCAGCGATGGTATCAACGTCATCACTTGCCAGTTCGACATCAAAGTAGTCATTAAAATCATTGAGATTCATGGTACCTTGAACAATATAAGTATCTTCTCCGATTTGATGAACTTCGATTTCAGCCTTATCTGTTTCGTCATCGATTTCCCCAACGATTTCCTCTAGGAGGTCTTCAAGTGTCACCAAACCAGCCATCCCACCGTATTCATCTAGCAAGATTGCCATTTGTCTTTGGGTATTGCGCAGTTCTTTTAACAAGTCATCCACAAAAATAGTTTCAGGAACAAAAAGTGGATCTTGTAAAATTCTCTTCCAAACAATATTGTCAAAACCGTCCACAAAGCCCGCCTTAAGGAGACTCTTGGTGTGAATAATCCCAATCACGTTATCCTTGTCTCCATCATAGACAGGGATACGAGAATAATTTTGTTTTAAAATACTTTGGATGACGGTTTGACTATCATCCTGAATATCGACCATAAAGGCATCCGTTCGAGGAACCATGACTTCTCTGGCCATTAATTCGTCCAGTGAAAAAATCCCTTGTAACATTTCAATTTCGTCAGCATCTAGTGTTTCTTCACTATTGGTCAACATGTACTCAATTTCATCACGGGTCATTTTTTCATCAGCATCGTCAAAGGTCATCGGAGTCAAGCGACTCAAGAGATTGGTAGATGCAGACAAGAGCCAAACAAAGGGACTAACTAGTTTCCCAAGCCCAATGATAACTGGCGCTGTACGAATCGCCAAGGCATCCTTTAGATTAAGAGCGATTCTCTTAGGATACAATTCCCCAAAAACGATGGAAATATAAGTCAAAAATGCTAAAGATAGAAAACTTGCAACGGCATAAGCTGTTTCACCATTTCCAAGCCAAGATGCAATTTCTCGTCCTAGAGTTTCTGCCAAACTCGCCCCGGATAAAATCGTAATCAGGGTAATCCCTACTTGAATGGTTGATAAAAAGTGGTTAGGATTTTCTAGTACCTTCAGCAGACGAATATAGCGTCTATCTCCTTCTTCTGCCTTTTGTTCAACCCGCGCACGATTAAGAGAAACCATGGCCATTTCTGTGGCTGAGAAAAAGGCATTTAACACCGTCAAGATAAACAATAAAACAAATTGTAGCAACAAATTCTGACTACTTGGGTCTTCCATAGTTCTTCTCCTAAAATAGTAACTTATCTTTTATTATATCACAAAATCTAGTCCAGTACATATTATTTTTTATCAGTGTCTATTGTACCCCTGCTTAAACTAGTAAAAAAGAACCCCTACATCCACAAGTGACATAGGAGTTTATTTTGTATTTTACTGAGTAACAGTCACTTCTCCAGTTCGGTAATCCAGTTGAAGCCCCTTTTGAACATTGGGAACTAGAACATTGAATTCCAATTCTCCGTCTGAAGACTTGGCTTCAATCTGTGAAGCTGAAGGAACTAAGTCCTCGTTTGTAGCGTAATAAAGGGTTACACGGTAACGGACACGCTTGTTTTGGTCTAGGGCTTTACGCACCATACTTTCATAGTAGTTTTGCCCTGTCGAATCCTCGGCCTGCGCCTGATTTGCCCAGGCTGTTTGAACAGCAATGTTTTTAGGATTGCTTGTCGAGGCATCAAAACCATCCAAGCCACCGATTAAGGCATAGCCTAACAGATGACCTCTATCAACTGCATGGGTATAAGAGCCCTTTAGATTCTTAACCTGATGCCAACCTGGAGGAGTCCATGAAGTCGAACCATTCCCAGTTTCTTCACGATTCTTGTACTGACGAGTAGCCTTAGACAAGAGGGCATTAGCCACGGTTGGAACAGTTTCCTTGCCCACTGTCTTTGTTTTATTATCAGCGTAGGGCTTACTTGAAACCTTGGCATTTAGGTTTGTTTTATTACCATTGACGATAAAAGCACCAGCCCCGTTCCACTCCAGACTCCCTTTTATTTGGCTTTTGACTGCATCTGTTAAGACGCTTTCTGCCAATTCTTGACCAGGCGCGTCTGGTGATTGACTTTTCTGACTTATTTTTGTCTTAGCAGCCTGATTGCCTAGTTCAGTCTGCTTAATATAATAGCTCCCCGCAGATAAGAGCAATAACACTAGTAAACCAATCAGTGTCTGTCTTATTTTTTTGTTCATATTTCTCCTTATCTTTAGAAAAAGGCTGGTCTCCCAGCCTAATTTCCTGTAAATTTATGAATCAATTCCTGCCATTTTGCTGGAGACAGGATAGCCCATGGATCTTGACCCTTGCCCAAGATTCCATAACCTACCATTAGACCGATTCCTAGGGCTAAAACACCTAAAATCAGTACTATGATGACTAAAAGTAAACGCTTGACTACATAGCTTGATTTCTTATTCATCTTCATCACTTGCCTCAATCCGCTGAATCTTAGCACCTAGCTGCGCCAATTTCTCATGGAAACGGTAGTAGCCTCTATCCAAGTGGACTAATTTACCGACAACGGTTTCTCCTTGCGCTACCAAACCTGTCAAAATCAAGGCTGCGCTGGCACGAAGGTCAGTTGAAAGAACTTCTGCACCCTGCAAAGGTTGTCCACCAACAATACGAGCTGTATCACGGATAATCTCAGAATGCAATCCCATACGTCTCATTTCTTCTAGGTGTTGGAAACGATTTTCAAAAACTGTCTCCACCATGGTTGATTCCCCTTTTGCGACGGTCATCAAGGCTGTAAATTGGGCCTGCATATCCGTTGGAAATCCTGGGTGGGGCAAGGTTTTCACATGAACAGCTTTTAGATTTTCTAGTTGAGAGCGAACTCGAATGCCTTCAGTCTCCTCTGTCACCTCCACTCCCATTTCAAGCAATTTGGCAATCAAGGGACGGTTGTGCTCCCAAACAGCGTCTTTAATCAAGACATCACCACCAGTCATAGCAGCAGCTACCATAAAGGTTCCTGCTTCGATACGGTCTTGGACTACATTGTGAGTCGTACCATGAAGTTTCTCAACACCGGTAATGGTAATGGTCTCTGTACCAGCACCCTTAACCTTAGCTCCCATTTCATTGAGGAGAATGGCCAGGTCAACAATCTCAGGCTCACGCGCAGCATTTTCAATCACTGTCACACCATCAGCTAGAGTCGCTGCCATCATCAAGTTCTGAGTAGCACCAACACTTGGGAAATCCATATAGATATGAGCTCCATGTAAGCGATCCGCCTTGGCTTCGATGTAACCAGCTGTCTGACTAATCTTAGCCCCCATAGCTTCTAGACCTTTCAAATGAAGATCAATAGGGCGGCTACCAATCGTACAACCACCTGGCATGGATACCTTGGCATGACCTACACGGGCAAGAATTGGTCCCAAGACAACGATAGATGCACGCATCTTGCTGACATACTTATAAGGGGCTTCCTCAGTGATGTCGCCAGTAGCATCCACCTCGACAAGATGAGCCTCCTCATCAAAATCTACCTTGGCATTCAAACCACGAACCACCTGATTCATAATAAAGACATCCGACAAGATGGGTACATTCTGTAAGACTGTCTTTCCTTCACTGGCTAGAATAGTCGCTGCCAACAAGGGTAAGACTGCATTCTTTGCTCCTTCGATCGTAACACTTCCTACCAGACGATTATCGCCACCTTGAACCACAATTTTGTCCATACTCGTTTCCTTTACTCTTGATTTTATAATAATCCTCTAAGCGCTTCTTGCCACAACTGATACAGGCTGATAAAGAAAGAACTCAAGATATAGCCCATTACAATGCTGAAAAGAGCTAGCAATAAATGAACTTTTCTTGTATTCTCATCTGTCACTTTTAAAACCTTTTCCCATCTAACAAGATCCTTTAAAAGGTAAAAACTCACATAGATAAAGAGCATGTGACTGCTTAGAGTGAATAATAATTGAACCATTTGACTATTATACCATCTTCCCTGTTTGCGCGCTAGTTTGGAAATTCCCCTCAAAATCTATGGATTGTTTTTCAAGTAATCAATTGCATCTTGTAGGGTTTTAACAGGCACGATTTTCATATCTGTCTTGATTGTTTTGGCTGCTTCTAGGGCTGTTTGGTAGTTGTTTTTTGCATCCGGGTGTGCTTTTTGTTCTTCTTCGCTAACAGGGTTATCAGGAGCAAAGAAAATAGCGGCACCTGCCCTAGCCGAAGCTACAACTTTCTTGTCAATACCTCCAATATCCCCCACATTCCCATCGCGGTCAATGGTACCTGTGCCGGCAACAATACGACCATTACGAAGACCTGGGTGAGCTATTTGAGTATAGATAGCTAGACTAAACATGAGACCAGCACTTGGGCCGCCAATACCAGCTGTTGAAAAGCTAATTGGGACATTGCTGATTACCTCTGTACGATCAATCAAGCCGATTCCAATCCCATTTTTTCCATTTTCCAAGCTGATAATCTTTCCTTCTGCAGACTTGGTTTGCCCATCCTCTTCATAGGTCACCTTGACGGAGTCCCCTAATTTTTGAGAACTGACGTAATCAATCAAGTCTTTGGAACTATCAAAGGTCTGATCATTGACTGCTGTGACCGTATCAGAGATATTGAGAATCCCTTTAAAGGTTGAATTATCCGTCACATTCAAGACATAAACCCCAAAGTACTTGAGTTCGATATCCTTACCAGCTGTTTTTAGACCTTGATACTTGGCCATATTTTGTGATGTTTGCATGTAGAATTGATTAATCCGCATAAATTCAACATCGGAAGAGCCACCTGTAGTCTCTTGGGCACTACGAATATCTGTAAAAGGCGTCAACCACGCATAAATCATATGGGCTAAAGTGGCATGCTGAACACCAACCGTAACGAATTGATAGGCACCAGCTTCCTTATCTTCTGTGTCATTTACTTTGAGGACTTGGCGAATATCTTCCGAACCACCTGGAACCTCTATATAGTAGGGCAAAGGCACCACAAATGCCAAGAAGGTCACAATCAAGGCCGCAATGACATATAAGGGCCATCTAATCTTTTTTTTCATTTCTTATTTCCTCCAAAATACTCTCGGGAACATGGCAGGCAATATCCTGACCAAACTTCAAAAGTTCTCTAACGCCTGATGAACTGATATAGAGATGTTCAGGCCGGCTATGTAAATAAATAGTCTCTATATCAGGAGACAGCTGATGGTTGTAGTAATCAAAACTGGCTTCATATTGCAAATCCGTTGCATTTCTCAAACCCCGCACTAGACAAGTAGCCCCCAGTCTTTTTGCGACATCAACTACCAATTCATCATGAGAAGAGACGACTTCAACATTCCCCAAATGTTCCAAAGCCTTTTCTAACCCCCGTTTACGACTTTCGATAGGGAGAAATCCTTGTTTGTGGGGATTAAAAAAAATACCGACATAGAGCTTATCAAAGAGTTTGCTAGCCCGTTCAATCATATCCAGATGCCCATTTGTCATCGGATCAAATGAGCCTGTGAATAAGCCAATCTTATCTGACATAAACTGTCACCTTACTGATTCCATAAATTTTTTCCTTCCAGATGCCCAGGCAGGCAATTTCTTCTGGAAGCTCAACGGCCTTATCCGTCTCACACACGACCATGACATCTTCAGAAAAAAGCTCTCTCTCAGCCATTTTTTCAATATCTGCTACGATTTGTTCCTTGGCATAAGGAGGGTCTAAGAAGATGAGGTCGAATTCCCCAGATACCTGTTCCAATGCCCTTTCTGCATCCATCTTGAGGAGTTGAAATTTTCCAACTTCCTTGGTCATCTGAATATTTTCAGCTACGATAGCCTGAGCCTTACGGTCTCGTTCCACCAAAACAGCGCTGGACATGCCACGCGATACTGCCTCGATAGATAAACCACCACTACCTGCATAAAGGTCCAAGACTCGTCCCCCTTCAAAGTAGGGACCAATCATGTTAAAAATGGCTCCCCTAACCTTATCCGAAGTAGGTCTTGTCGTCTTTCCTTCTAGTGTCTTGAGGGGACGTCCCCCATAGATTCCTGATACGATTTTCATACCGTTTATTATACCAAATTATGGGCGAAAAGAGAAAGAAAACCGAACCTTGCGGTTCGATTCTCTACAAAATATTTTCGTAAGTATCGCGGACTTCTTGAGGCCAAACACTTGTTTGCACTTCTCCGATGTGTTTCTTGCGAAGTAGGAACATGGCCATCCGAGATTGTCCAATTCCTCCACCGATTGTCAATGGGAATAGGCCGTTCAACAAAGCCTTGTGCCATTCCAATTCTAAACGGTCTTCATCACCTGTGATGGCGACCTGACGGCGAAGCGTTTCTTCATCTACACGAATCCCCATAGAAGACAACTCAAAGGCTCCACCTAAAGACTCATTCCAAACAAGAATATCACCATTTAGACCCTTGTAGCCATTTTCAGACTCACTTGTCCAGTCATCGTAGTCTGGTGCACGTCCATCGTGCGGTTTACCATCTGGCAACTCGCCACCGATACCAATCAAGAAGACTGCTCCAAATTCTTTACAGATAGCATTTTCACGCTCTTTTGGTGTCAAGTCTGGGTAGCGTTCTACCAACTCTTCTGTGTGGATAAAGGTGATTTGTTTTGGCAAGATAGATTCGATGTCATAGCGGGCTTCAACAGCTAGCTCTGTCAGGCGAATAGCCTTGTAAATCTTCTCAACTGTTTCTTTTAGATAAGCGATGTTACGCTTACCATTTGGGATAACCTTCTCCCAGTCCCACTGGTCAACATAAACAGAGTGGGTCGCATCCAACGAGTCTTCGTCTGGACGAAGGGCCTTCATGTGGACGAAAAGACCTTCACCTTCACCGAAACCAAAACGAGCCAAGGTATGGCGTTTCCATTTAGCAAGGGAGTGCACCACTTCATAAGTAGCATCAGGGATTTGAAGAACCTTGACCGATACGGCGTTCTCCACACCTGATAAGTTGTCCTGCATCCCGTCGCCGACCCTACTCAAGATAGGACCTTGAACTTCGACAACTTCTAACTTATCTTTCAAATACTGGGTAAAAGTGTTTTTGACAAAGGAAATTTCTTCTTGTTGGTGGATAAAACTTTTCTTCATAAACTACTCCTCAAAAATTAGTTAAAAGTATTATACACCTATTTCTAAGAAAATGAAAGAGAAAATATAAAAAAATCAGTGTCACTCAAAACACTGATTTCATAGACCTTTTAGTCATTGCGACCGAAGATACGTAGAATACTTAGGAAAAGATTGATAAAATCAAGATAGATACTGAGAGCCATTGACACAACCCAACCTGTCGCTACACGACCTTGTGATTGTTCATAGGCGAGGCGAATCTTTTGGTTATCCCAAGCAATCAACCCTGAGAAAACCAAAACCATGGCCACGCTAATCATATAATCAAAGAAGCCACTAGCCAAGAAAATATTAACTACCATAGCAATCAGTAAACCGATAAGAGCTGCCATCATTGCTCGACCAAGCCCACTCAAATCTTTCTTGGTGAAGATACCAACTGCCGCCATGACAAAGAAGAGAAGGGCGCTCGATACAAAGGCAGATAAAACTGTACCCGGAGTATAGAAAGCCACCACAAAACTAAGGGTAAAGCCGTTTAAAACAGAGTAAAGTAAAAATACTGGAAGAGCAGCTGGACTATTTCTTGAAGCCATGCTACTGGCAACGAAAACCAAAGCTAACTCCGCAAAAGTAGCAATGGTCAACCAGAGACGCCCCTGCATCAAAAAGTAAACCAACTGAGACTGAAAGACCGTCAACATAAGGCCTGATACCAAAGCAGATAGTCCGATTCCCAGACCAACAAAGGCATAAACCTTAGCGTAAAATTGATTGAGACCTGCACGGTCATGTATAATAGTGTGATTCATCCTTTTCTCCTTTTCTATGAACATCTTTCCTTGATTATAACAAAAAAAGTTAAAATTAGCTTAAATGGAAGATTAAAATACCGGCCGCAACGGCAACATTCAAACTCTCTGCCTGCCCCTTCATACTAATGTGGACCAACTGGTCTGCACTTTCAGCCATGAGGGGACTAATTCCTTGACCCTCATTTCCCATGACTAGTACAAAATTTTCTATAGAAAGCAGTTCTCTGTAATCAACAGAATCTTTGGATAGGGTTGTTGCTAGCACAGGGATAGCTGCCTTTTTAGCTTCCTCAAAAAGCGCTTGGCTCGACATCCGGTAAATGGGCAGATGGAAATGACTGCCTTGCATGGAACGTAGAGTCTTGAGACTGTAGATGTCTGCCGACTTATCTGAAACAATCACTCCTGTATAGCCTGCTGCATCCGCAGTTCGAATGATAGTTCCCACATTACCAGGATCTTGCACATCTTCCAAAAACAAGAACTTGCCCTGACTAAAGTCAGCTTGCCCTACTTCTTCTTTTTGAACGACGGCAACAATTCCCTGTGGAGTCTGAGAATCCGCCAAATCTAGCAAAATATCCTCTGACACCCAGACAGTTTGCGGAAAAGCAGCTAACTGATCTCGGTAATTTTCTAAGGCAAAGATTTTCTCAATCGTCACTCCAGCTTGAACAGCTTCTTCAAACAAGTGCCAGCCTTCAATCAAATAAGCAGACTTGCGGTATTTTTTTTTGTGTAATTTCTTGGCATTTTTTACCACAGAGTTGGCTTTTGAGGTTATAATAGTCATAGAAATATTATAACACAATCAAAGGAGTTTGGTATGCAAAAGGTTAGAATGATTGCCCAAGGTAGGGTGCAGGGAGTCGGCTTTCGTTGGGGTGTTTACAGCTTGGCACTTGAAATTGGTGGCATCACAGGTCGAGTATGGAATAACGACGACGGAACAGTGGAAATTTTAGCCCAAGCAGACTCATCTGCTACCATGGCAAAATTTATCCAAGAAATCCGAAAAGGACCCACACCTTTTTCAAAAGTCAGCTACTTAGATGTCAAACTAAGTAACTTTCCTCCTTACCCTGACTTTAAAATCGCAAATTAGGTCTCTAGAACTATTGTATATTTTGTAAAAAAACAGTAGAATAGAAAGGTATAATTTTAAAAGAAGGAATAAAAACAGTGAAATCTATTAAACGTTTTGCACTCTCAGCTATGGGAGTGGCTATGTTGCTAGTCTTAACTGGCTGTGTTAGCGTCGATAAAGCCACAGGAAAGCCAATAGGATTTATTTGGAATACTATCGGAGCGCCTATGGCTGAAGCTATCAAGTACTTCGCTACTGATCAAGGTCTAGGCTTTGGTGTCGCTATCATCATCGTAACCATTATCGTGCGCTTGATTATCTTGCCACTTGGTATCTACCAATCATGGAAGGCAACGCTTCACTCTGAAAAGATGAACGCCCTCAAGCACGTCCTTGAGCCACACCAAACACGTCTCAAGGAAGCGACTACTCAAGAAGAAAAACTCGAAGCCCAACAAGCTCTCTTTGCTGCTCAAAAAGAGCACGGCATCAGCATGTTTGGTGGTGTAGGATGTTTCCCTATCCTCCTTCAAATGCCTTTCTTCTCTGCAATTTACTTTGCTGCCCAACATACTGAAGGTGTTGCTCAAGCAAGTTACCTAGGAATTCCTCTAGGCTCTCCAAGTATGATTTTAGCTGCCTGCGCTGGTGTCCTTTACTATCTTCAATCACTCCTTTCCCTTCACGGAGTAGAAGATGAAACGCAAAGAGATCAAATCAAGAAAATGGCTTACGTGAGCCCAGTCATGATTGCCGGCTTCTCCCTCATCTCACCAGCTAGTGTCACACTTTATTGGGTTGTCGGTGGTTTCATGATGATTCTCCAACAGTTTATCGTCAACTATATCGTTCGTCCAAAACTTCGCAAAAAAGTCCGTGAAGAACTAGCCAAGAACCCACCAAAAGCACGTGCTTTCTCTAAACCAAGTGGACGAAAAGACGTTACCCCTGAACAACCAACTGCTATCACAAGCAAGAAAAAACACAAAAATCGCAACGCTGGAAAACAACGTTCGAGATAAAGCTACGTAAATTATCCAATAATTAAAAAACGAATGAATGATAAATAGTTTTCATCAACTAGATATCATCATTCGTTTTTATTATCTACCGTTACATCTTATACTAGTCGAAAAAGTTAAATAGTTTAAAAACTCACATATAAAAACGATTCAATCATAAATTAACAAGTAAATCACTATGATTTAATACAATTCACAGTTATTAAAACTTCTGCTCCCGCGTCTCTATTTCTAAGCTCAACTCGGCCTTTGTGTAGTTTTGCAACTCTACATACAAAACTAAGTCCAATACCATAATGTTGCTCTTTATACGATCTAGCTTTATCCATACGATAAAATAGCTTCCCAAAATGATTTAAAACTTCATCTGGAAATTCCGAACCATTATTCCATATACCTATTTTCAATTCTTTCGCCTCTTGCTCTACCCTAATTTTAATTTTAGGATTCTGTTTATCTGCATACTCCAAAGCATTTGTTAAAATATTTTGTATTGCACGAATCAGAAGAGATGGATTTATATAATAGTTTTCAGTTCCTTTCACATTTTGTTCAAAAGAAAACTTCATCTGATTTTTTATCAAAAAAGAGACTTCTTTCTCTAATTCATTGATGAAATCTGAAGAGGAATACTCCGTCCAACCTGTCTCATCATCATAATAGGTTTTAGAATAGTGAATCAATTGATTGAAATAATCTAGTAACTGTTGACTAGCTCTTTCTATATCTGCTAAGCATTCTTGAGATTGGTCGTTTTCAGTTATCGTCTGCAAAAATTCCACATTTCCCCTAATAATGGTTAAGGGAGTCTTTAAATCATGAGAAGCTGCTGAAACCTGAAACATCAAATCTTCTTTCTGCTGTTTCTCATCAACTATTAATTGTCGAATTCTATCTTGCATCACAATAATCCGATTTCCTGTCTCACGAAATTCTTTAACCGTTAAACCTTCTGTACATTCCCTCTCCAACCACATACTATTTTCATAAATCAAAGTCATTTCATAACTCAGTTTTTTCAACAATTTTCCAATGTGATAACTTATTAGAACAATCAATAAAACACAAATATATATCCATGATGACACATTGAAAAAAATTGATAGAACACCACTATTTTTTAGAGGTTTCCCGTCTTCATTTATTTGTATAGATACTGAAGCTAAGGGAATAAGATAGGCCATTAGTAAGCCAAGACTAAACTGCCAAATAATTCTCCAACAGGTTTCTCGAATTAATTGTCTAAAACTTTTGATTCTACCCATTGATATCCTCCACCATACAAGGTTTTAATTGGATTTAATTGATAAGGTTTCAGCTTTTGACGAATTTGATAAATGTACTCTGAAACCGAACGTAAAAGTGCTTCTGAGCTTTGTGGATATAGATAATTATAAATTTCCTCTATAGAGTATATTTTACTTGGGTTGCTTGCCAAAAGATACACTATGTCAAATTCCCTCCTTGTCAGAGCAATCTTATCATCGCTTACAAATAGTTCCTTACTATCCATATATAGTATAAACTTCCCAATCTTTATTTGATGAATATTTCCTTTAATCCGTTCTTCACGACGCAAGTGCATTTTAACACGTGCTAACAATTCTTGCATACTAAAGGGCTTCATAATATAATCATCAGCACCTGCATTGATTCCAGCTACTAAATCTTCATCCATATCCTTGGCAGTTATAAAACAGATAGGAACAGTTATCTGCTCGCGAATCATCTGACAGATTTCTAAACCACTAACAGGCATCATAATATCTAATAAAATCAAGTCAAATCCTGTAAAATCACAAAGATCAATCTCTTCTATCTTATTTCGTATGACTACTTCATATTTTTCATATTCTAGTACTTTTTTTATTAGGCGAAGAATAGCAAGATCATCATCTACCACCAAAATTTTATAAGCCATAACTCACCCTCCTAACTATATTATAGCACTAACCGAGAAAAAGACAGGACATCCCCTGTCTTTAGCGTACATTTCTTCCTATTAGTATCAGTGTAGCAAATAGAAAAACAATTAATAACCAAACTATTTGTATCCCCAAGCCTTGCCACACTGGATAATAAAGCGACAAGGGATGGGTATAAAAACAATTCATACTAGCTAGTAATGGTAAATTTCTAAAAAAAGAACTGAATTGTAGTAACATTTGTCCCAACCCCAATAAAAGGGATAAACTGATTCCCAGAATTAAGATAAAAGACTGGGAAATAAATACAAAAATACCACTTAAAAGAGAGAATGTTAGAATAGAAATACATACTGGAAATAGGATTTTCAGAACATTTTTAATATCGCTCAAAAGATTGATATTGTAGTATCCTTGGGCGAGTAGTATACATAATGATATTACAGCGACCAATAGGATAATTTCAATACATAATAGAATAGCTAGTTTAGATATTATAAATTTCAAACGGTTTGGACAGGTAAGAAAACTGGTACGAAGGCTAGAACCTGTAAATTCTTGACCTATAAATAGAACCGCTAGACTAACGAAACCTGCCTGTCCTAAATAAAGACTTTGCAGTAGCTGTTCCAAAACAAACTGTAGAATCAACTGGTCTGGCTTACTATTTAAAAAAATAACTAACGCTGGAACACACAGTAATAGAGCACCTATAATCAACCAGTGCCAAGGATTCATCATAAACTTGAGATACTCACTTTTAAGTTGCTCTTTCAACTTATTCACCTCCTCCAATATCTGACTTAAGTAATCGGTAGATTGCTAAAGCCAAGAATAAGAAGTTCCAACAAAGTAAAAATAAAATATTTTGTAAACTATTATGTTCTAAAATTTGAGGAGATGTAGCAATCAATCCTTGCCCCAATGCAACTGGAAGAAATTTTGCAACCGATATATAGTTTGCTAAGAATGTTCCTAAATTGTAGACTTGAGGAAGCAAAAATAATAGAGGAACAATGGCTGTTTTAAATGTCAAAGCCATAATATAGGCTAGCAGTCCCAACAAAGTCCAAGCTATACTGGCTAAAAATATATAGACCCAAACTGTTCCATTTAGTGAAAAAAGCAATAAGCCATCTTGTCCTAAAACATAATGTGTCATGTTAATCGTAAGGAATATTGATAGAAAGGAAATGAAAAAAGAAAATACAAGCCAAACTAATGTTTTTGAAACTAGGAAAGTACTTCGATTTGTAATAGAGAGGAGGCTTGTACAAATAGCAGAGCCTTTGTACTCCTCGGCTCCGTAAATTGAGCCTAGGATAATCATAATAAAAACACCAAATAAAGTGACATCAAAACCTAAAAATTCAATAGGAGGTATAGCTTCTGCTAATTCTGGATTTGTCTCTGTTGTAGCATGGATACCAACTGAAACAATTTGAGAAGCACCAATATTTGCTAAAAACGTTTGAAATACCAGTATCAAGAATAGTACAACATGAGTAGCTCTCCTATAAAGCAATTTCAATATTTCAGAATGAAGAGAGTATATAAGTGCCATGTCACTTTCCTCCCTCTGTTAAACTAAAGAAGACTTCTTCTAGTGAAGAAAGATTTTTCATCACTTCTTGTAAAGTTCCTTTTATAAGAACTTTTCCTTTATTTATGATAACTACATCATCTGTTACTGCTTCTACTTCCGATAATATATGAGATGACAGTAATACGGTTTTCCCTTCTTGAGCTTGTTTTTTTATAAACTCTCTAAACCACCGAATTCCTCTTGGATCCAACCCATTAATCGGTTCATCCAATATCAGATATTGAGGATTTCCTAATAGAGCTGTTGCAATTCCTAATCGTTGTCCTTCTCCTAATGATAATTTCCCAATTTTAGATTTTTTCTTATGACTAATATCCACCATATCCAAGACTTGTTCAATTCGCTGACTGGATATCCCATTACTAGCAGCAACAATTTTCAAATATTGATAAACAGTCCGATCATCAGGAGCACCTACACTGTCAAATGAAGCTCCTACAGTCTTTAGAGGAAATTTTAATTCCTTATAAGTTTGATCTCCAATTTTGGTAAGACCAGATGTTGCTTTGTCTAATCCTAATAAAATACGTAAGGTTGAACTTTTTCCAGCTCCATTTGGGCCCAGGAAAGCAGTCACTCTACCTGCTTTTGCTTCAAAAGAAATATCTTTTAAAATTTGAGTTTGGCCATACGACTTACATAAATTTTTAATGGTAATACTTTGTTCCATGATGTTCTCCTATTCTATTTAATATTTCTAAAAGTAACTATATCTTACACATTCATTTTCGGATTTTTTTCAGAATTTAGAGAGTAAAAAAGATTTAATACTCAATGAAAATCAAAGAGCAAACTAGGAAGCTAGCCGCAGGTTGCTCAAAGCACTGCTTTGGGGTTGCAGATAAAGCTGACGTGGTTTGAAGAGATTTTCGAAGAGTATAAAATTTTGTTTTATTTAATTATAGATATTTGTGTAAACTCAAAAGCCCGATGTTTCCATCAGGCTTCTTTTTTATCCATGTACACGTTTCATATAGTCTTGGTAACTTTCGGTATCCATGAGTTTTTTAGCGTTCTTGACGCGGTCTGCTGTTGGTGGTTTAACCCCTTCGAGTGAATATGGAATTCCCAATTCACGCCATTTGAACTCACCCATAGTGTGATAAGGCAGAATTTCAAACTTATCAACATTTTTGAGGGTCTTGACGAACTTACCAAGTTCAATCAAGTCATCATCTCTGTCTGTCAATCCCGGAACTAGCACGTGGCGAATCCAGACAGGTTTTCCAATATCTGATAGATACTGGGCACAGGCCAAGATATTTTTATTGGTTTGGCTAGTGACAATTTTGTGCTGTTCTTCGTTGATTTCCTTGATATCCAAGAGGACCAAGTCAGTGACAGCCATGAGTTTGTCAAACTTCTCAAGGTAACGTGGTTTATTACGGAAAGGTAGTGCACAGGTGTCCAAGGTACAGTGGATTCCTTGTTCCTTAGCCTTGGTGAAGAGGGCAATCAGGAAATCAATCTGCAAGAGGGCTTCTCCTCCACTGACTGTAATACCGCCCTTATTTCCCCAGAAACCGCGGTAGCGCAAGGCTTCTGTCAAGACATCATCTACCGTCCGTTCACGTGATTTATTGGACTCCATAGCCCAAGTGTCCGGGTTGTGGCAATACTGGCAACGCATGTGACAGCCCTGCAAAAAGACAATAAAGCGAATACCAGGCCCATCTACTGACCCAAAGCTTTCTGTCGAATGCACCATTCCTGTCACTTGTCCATAATCAATTGTTTCTTCAGACATATCGTTACCTTCCTTGAAAACGTTTTATAGTTTTATTATATCACGACTTGAAGGAAAAACAAGATTTTTGCCTATTTTTTAGAAAGCAATCTGTTTTTCAATTTCATTTTCAACTAATTATCATATTATTCTTCAAAATCAAAACCATACAAGGTTGCAAAATAGTCCTCAGGGCGCTCTGCACGGCGGATTTGACGGGCTTTGCCTTCTTCGGTATAGAGGATTTCCGCCGAACGTAGTTTGGCATTGTACTGGTAACCCATGGAGAATCCATGTGCACCTGTATCATGAATCACCAGCAAATCACCAATTTCTGTATGAGGCAGTTCGCGATTCACTGCAAATTTATCATTGTTTTCACAGAGTGAACCAACCACATCTACCACTTCAGCTGGTCCATCTGGATGGGTCACGTTAGTAATATGATGGTAAGCTCCGTACATAGCTGGACGCATGAGGTTGACTGCTGATGCATCCACACCTAGATAGGTACGGTAGGTTTCCTTCTTATGAGTGACTCTTGTGACCAAAGCACCGTGAGGGGCTAGCATAAAACGACCCAATTCAGTGAAAATCTTGACCTGACCAAGACCTGCTGGCGTAAGGACCTCTTCATACACCTTACGAACTCCCTCACCAATCAAGGCAATATCGTTCGGCTCCTGGTCTGGACGATAGTTGACACCAATACCGCCAGAAAGATTGATAAAGTCTAGCGAAATGCCCAACTTTTCCTTGATTTCAACAGCCAATTCAAAGAGCTGACGCGCCAACTCTGGATAATAGAGATGGGTGACGGTATTGGATGCTAGAAAGGAGTGAATCCCAAAGGTCTTAGCTCCTTTTTCCTTCAAGATGGCAAAAGCTTCAAAGAGCTGGTCCTTGGTCATGCCAAACTTGGCTTCTCCAGGATTGTCCATAATATCTGTTCCTAGCTCAAAAACTCCTCCAGGATTGTAACGACATGAGATGATTTCTGGAATGCCTGCTGCACGCTCTAGATGTTCAATATCTTCAAAGGCATCCAAGTTAATGGTCGCACCCAATTCACGTGCATAGGCGTATTCCTTGTCTGGCGTGTTATTTGAAGAGAACATAATCTCAGAACCTGGAAAATCCAGTTTATGGCTCATCAAAAGCTCCACATAACTAGAGCAATCCACACCACAACCTTCCTCTTGGAGAATTTTCAAAATAGCTGGTGTTGGAGTAGCCTTAACTGCAAAATATTCCTTAAAGCCCTTGTTCCACGAAAAGGCTTGGTTGACGGCTCTTGCCTTCTCACGAATCCCCTTCTCATCATACAAGTGAAAGGGAGTTGGGAACTCGGCAACAATCGCTTCTAAGTCTTCTTTATTGATAAATGGTGTTTTCATAAGTTTCCTTCTATTCTATTTGCAAAGAAAGGCTGGGACAATCGTTCCAACCTTTAGTTCTATCTCTTATTTATCTTCGTCAAAGATATTACCAACCTCAACATCGATGGCTTGGTTCTTGACATCAATATTGGTTACCTTCAAGAGTGACTTGTAGTCAAACTGCTTTTCACGTTCTTCTTGGGCATTGTCCGCGAAGACCGCTACACCTGCCAATTCTGAATCGAACTCACGTAAGAGGCTGATCATCCCGTTGACCGTTCCGCCACCTTTCAAGAAATCGTCCACAATCAAGACACGGCTGCCTGCCTTGAGACTACGTTTTGAAAGGAACATTTTCTCAATGCGGTCACCACTTGAACCTGATACATAGTTGACGCTGACAGTTGAACCTTCGGTAATTTTCAGGTCACGGCGCACAATAACAAAAGGAACATTGAGCACATTGGCAACTGCATTTGCAAGTGGAACCCCCTTAGTCGCTACTGTCATAACCGCGTCAATTTTTTGATCCATAAAGCTCTTGGCAATAATGCGACCAATATTTTTCAAGATAGCTGGTGTGCTAAGCAAATCTGACAAGTAGATATAGCCACCTGGCAAGATACGGTCACTTTCTGACAACTTGGCACGCAAGTCCTCAACCATTTCCTTGGCATCATGGCTTGAGATTGATGGTGTGAAAATGACACCACCACCAGCACCAGTTACTGTCTGGATATGTCCGATTTCGATCTCCTCAAAGGCTCGTTTGATAATGACGATATCCTCTGAGATGGATGATTTAGCAGATTCATACTTTTCAGCAAAAGTATTGAGACTAGTTAGTTTATAAGGATGATTAATCAAATAGTTGGAAATGACAACCATCCGATCACTTCTTCTTAATTTCATTTCTATTTCCTATTCCATTTTTATTCAAAAAATCAAAAAGCAAACTAGAAAGCTGGCCGCTGGTGGTTCAAAACACTGTTTTGAGATTGTCGATAGAACTGACAAATCCTGTAATATACCTGCATATATACATACGACAAGGCGATACTACCCTAGTTTGAAGAGATTTTTGAAGAGTATTCATTTTTGTCTTTTACTTATTATACCATATTCACAGAAAAAAACGAACATTCTTATCCTAAAAAATGCTCATTTTTCTTAAATTGTTAATCTAAATCTGGTTTATAGAAGGAACGATTATCCATAGCGAAGATTTTATTGGTCATCTCTCCTTTATCCACCAAAGCAAGAGCTGTTGACATCATCATCATGCTAGCATCCAGATTGTCAATCATATGGATAATCTCTGCTTCCATAATGCGTGGACGGACTGGACTTCCATACTCAAGTAAGCCGTGGTGACTAAGGATGACGTGACGAAGCAAAACGACTTCTTCCTTGGTATCATCGATGCCAAGTTCCATAACGGTCTTGGTAATTTCGCTATCAATCAGAGCAATATGCCCAAGGAGATTGCCTCGCACTGTGTACTCGGTCTGGTCTGGTCCCGTCAACTCGATGACCTTAGCCAAGTCATGCAGCATAATCCCTGCATAAAGCAGGCTCTTATTGAGCTGAGGATAGATTTCGCTAATGGCATCTGCCAAGCGCACCATGGTTGCCGTATGATAGGCCAAGCCCGTTTCAAAGGCATGATGGTTGGTCTTGGCAGCTGGATAAGAGTAGAATTCCTTATCATACTTGGTGTAGAGCTTTCGGACAATCCGTTGCCAAACAGGATTTTCTATTTTGAAAATCATTTGCGACATGTAGTCACGGATTTCCTTGACATCAACTGGCGACTTGACCTTGAAATCAGCTGGATCATTGGGTTCGCCAGGTTGAGGCAGGCGAAGGGTAATTTGATTGACTTGAGGGGTGTTGTTATAAACTTCTCGGCGCCCTTTCATGTGGACAACCTTACCTGCGGTAAAGGCCTCAATGTTATGAGGTTGGGCATCCCAGAGCTTCCCATCAATCTCGCCACTATCATCTTGGAAGGTAAAGGCTAGGTAGTTTTTCCCAGCTCGAGTTTGCCTCAGGTCAGCTGATTTGATTAGGTAAAAGCCTTCAAATAGCTCATCTTTTTTCATGTGACTAATCTTCATATTCTTCCTCATTTTCTTGGAAATGGAGTAGATCAAGCGCAGGCTCACCTTCTGACAACTCAATGTGACGGAGCGTCCGCTCGATAGCTGTGGTACGACGGTTTAATAGTTCATCAATATTGCCAGAGGCATGTTGGAGATGCTTTTGTGCCTTGACCAGAATACCACCAAACTTGCCAAACTCGGTCTTGACACTGGCAAGAGTCTTGCTGATATGGTCGGCACTCTTTTGGATATTGAGAGTTTTGAATCCAACTGATAGGGAATTGAGGAGAGCTGACAGGGTACTTGGCCCTGCAACGATAATCTGCTCCTCCCGCCTCAAATCATCAAAGAAGACCGGATTGCGGACAATTTCTGAGTAGAGACCTTCTGTCGGAACAAACAAAACTCCAAAATTGGTAGTCCGAGGCGGTGCTATGTACTTACTCTTGATATCCTTGGAAAAGCGCTTGACACTTGCTAAGAGTGACTTGCGACAGCGTTCGATCTCGTCCTTGTCACCTGCTTCATAGGCTTCTTCTAGGCGGTAATAATCTGCTAGTGGAAACTTAGAGTCAATTGGTAGATAGACGTACTCTTGGTCGCCTTGTCCGGGTAACTTGATGGCATACTCCACTCGTTCACTAGAGTTTTCAACCGTTGCGTATTCTCGTTCATACTGGGCAGGGGTCATGATGTCTTCAATAATTTGTCCCAGTTGCAATTCACCCAGAATTCCTCGCGTCTTGGTTCCAGAGAGAACCTTGTTGAGGGCTCCGACATCGCGGGCAACGGTCTGCATTTCTCCCAAACCTCGATTGACCGACTCTAGTTGTTTGGAAACTGTCTCAAAGGAAGCCTGTAAGCGTGTCTGCAAGGTTTTTTCTAACTTTTCCTCGACCGTCTGGCGCATTTGCTCCAAACGTTGCTCATTGGATTCCTGTAAGGCTTGGAGACGTTGGTCAGTCTTATCCCTGGTTTGGAGGAGATTCTCAGTCATTTCTTGACGGACTTGCGTCAGACCTTGGTGCAATTCTATTCTCACCTCTTGCAAACGGTCACTGACAGCCACTTCCAAATCTTTTTGATCTAGCTGGCTGGCTTGCCTGGCTTGTTCAAAGCGGTAGTCCAACTGGTCTGACAAGTGATCTGCCTGATCCTCCAAGCTCTTACTGAGATGTTTTTCCTGCTTATCCTGCCTCTGCCAAATCAGAAAGAGTCCAGCTAGGTTGGCAATCAATAATAGAACAAGTAAACTTTCCATCCTACCTCCTGTCCTTACTATGCAGCACAACCACATAGCCATCTGGGCAAGTCACTGACACTTCCCTATCTATATATTCGTTAGAAGCGTACACTTTTTTAAAGAAAAAATTTTCCTCTGTCAACTCATACTTAGCACCGAGAATAGTCAGCTGGCTATCCCGAACCGGCATAAAGGCAAGATAGTCGTAGTCTGAACGGGGATGTAGCTGACTGATCCCTTCTGGACAATAGGCAATCAAATTTTGCCCATCCTCAATTTCTATCTGGCGCATATAAGGCGCCAACTTGGGGTTGCTAGGAAGAAAAACATTGGCCAGCATATGGTCGATACGACCACCCAAAGCACCGAAAATAGTGACCACAGCCTGAGGATTTTTCTCAAAAATAGTCAAGAGAGCCAATTCCAGATCTGTATCATCCTTTTCTGGTCGGGCTTGGACAAAATGCTGAGCACGTTTTTGAATCACCTGTCGCTCTTCTGCAGTGACAGAATCAAAATCTCCAACCGCCAGAGCAAGAGGCAGATTTTCTTCCAAGACCCAGAGCGAGCCTCGATCCACACCGACAAAACTATCAAAGTCTGTCCGATAATGACCGCGATCTCCGCCTGCAAAAACGGCAACCCTAGTCCAGTTGTTTTCTGAGAGTTTGTACTCGCTCATTGACATCTCCCTTAAAGACATAGGAACCTGCTACAAAAACGGTCGCACCAGCTTCTTTGGCTAGAGCAATAGTTTGGTCATCAATCCCGCCATCCACTTCGATTTCAAAGTTCAAGCCTTTTTCATCACGAAGAGCAACCAACTCACGGACCTTATCCATGGTCTCTGGTAGAAAGGCTTGCCCACCAAAGCCTGGATTAACTGTCATGACTAAAACTTGGTCAACTAGATGAAGGACGTGCTTGATGGCTTCAACTGGTGTGCCAGGATTGATAACAACTGAAGGTTTGACCCCTAGAGAACGAATTTTTTGGAGGGCGCCATGGATATGGGGTGTTGCTTCTACATGGATACTGATGATATCTGCACCTGCGCGCGCAAAGTCTTCTAAGTGGTGTTCAGGATTCGCCACCATCAAGTGGCAGTCAAAGACCATCTTGCTATGAGGGCGAAGAGCTTCAACCACACCTGCACCAAAACTGATTTGTGGCACAAAGTGCCCATCCATGATATCGATATGGGCATATTCTGCCCCAGTTGCTTCTAGGCGTTTGATTTCACGTTCAAAGTTGGCATAATCTGCTGCCAGAATTGACGGAGCAATCTTGTATTGAGGCATAGGTTTCTCCTTATTTTGGAATTTTTTTGCTGACTTTTTTATAGGTTTCTCTGCGATTTTCAATCTCACTGAGGAATTGCAGGTAATTATCAAAACGGAAGGTTGCAATGGTACCCTCTTCAACAGCTGGCTTGACAGCACAAGACGGCTCATGGGTATGGGTACAAGTACGGAACTTACAATCTCTGCTAACACTAGCTATCTCTGGAAAGGCCTGATTGAGGTCTTCCGCCGTTGATACTTCGTAGTCCAAGGATGAAAATCCTGGTGTATCTGCGATTTTGCCCCCATTGAGGTTGTAAAAACTAACAGCTCGAGTGGTGTGGCGCCCGCGACCCAGACTGTCTGAGATTTCTCCTGTTTCAAGATTGAGGTCTGGTGCGATTTTATTGAGAAGGGTTGATTTTCCAACGCCCGTCTGCCCCATAAAGACTGTAATCTTACCTGTTAACAAAGGCAGGAGTTCCTCTTTACTGGTCACAAAGTCATAGCCGATGTCACCATAAGTCTGTTCATAAAAATCCAGTTCTCCTCTATCTTCCAACAAATCCATTTTGGAAATATAGACGATGGGATGGATGCCCTTATGCTCCAAAAGAACTAAGAACCGATCCAGCAAATTGCTGTTAAAATCAGGTTCCTTGACAGACATGATCACCACAGCTTGATCGATATTGACAATAGGCGGACGGACCAGACTGTTTTTCCGTTCGTGAATCTTGAGAATATAGCCTTCTGAATTTTCCTCGGCAGAGAAATCTACCCAGTCCCCAACATAGGGTGTATGGCCTTTTTTACGGAAATTTCCACGCGCGCGTGTTTGATAGACCTGACCATCACTCTCTACATAGTAGAACCCCGCCAAGGCTTTAATGATTTGTCCCTGCATCTTAGAGTCCTTGCCCTTTAAGTGCATCTGCTAGGCTGGCAAACTCTGCCAAGCTGAGAGCTTCCCCACGCACACTTGGTGACAAGCCTGCTTGGTCCAAAGCCTTAGTCAGCTTGTCCTTGACCTCTTCAGTCTTGCCAAAGTAACCTGTCAAGTTATTCCATAAGGTCTTGCGACGATGAGTGAAACTTGCCTTGGAAACCTTAAAGAAGAAGTTCTCGTCTTCTACTGCTACAGCTGGCTCTGGACGACGCACCATTTTCAAGATAGCCGAATCCACATTTGGCGCTGGCACAAAGACCGTACGAGGCACGATGAAGGCAACCTTGGCAGTCATGTAGTACTGCACCGCAATCGACAAGCTACCATAAGCCTTGGTATTCGGTTGAGCGGAGATGCGGTCTGCCACTTCTTTCTGCATCATAACCACAAACTCACTAAAAGGAATCCCACTCTCTATCAAGTACATGAGAATAGGCGTTGTGATGTAGTAAGGCAAATTAGCCACTACCTTGATTGGCAGGTCAGGATTTTTAAAATTCTGGATATGCTGCGCCAAGTCAACCTTGAGAATATCCTCGTTGACAACGGTCACATTATCAAAATCACGCAAGGTGTCTGCCAAAATCGGCACCAATCGGTGGTCAATTTCAAAGGCCATGACCTGAGCCGCACGCTCAGCCAGAAACTCCGTCAAGGCACCAATCCCTGGCCCGATTTCGATAACATTGACCTGGTCATCAATCTCAGCCGTATCCACGATTTTTTGAAGAATATTGGTATCCGTCAAGAAATTTTGCCCGAAGGACTTTTTAAAGGTAAAACCGTGACGCTCCAGCACTGCCTTGGTCACGCTATAATCTGCAATTCTCATCTATTCTCTTTTCTATTATCTGTTACTACTATTGTAACACATTCCCCTTGTATTTTGGGGCTGCTTAACCATTCTCATAAGATTTCATAGCTTCTTCCACTTCTGCCAAAGTAACCCCAAACAACTCTAAGCGCTTGAGTAATTGCTTGCCGTTAGAATAGCCAATTCGGAGAACCTCTCCCAGATATTCTCTGCGCTTACGGCTGTCTGCCCCTGCTAAAAAACCAAGGCGAATCAAGTCGCTACGACTGATATCAAACTGACTCTCATGTTCAAATTGTTCTGTCACCTGAGCTAGAGCCGTTTTCAAATCTTCATAGCTGGCATGCTCAATTCCCAGGGAACGTCCCTTGGTCTTGGACTTGGGAACAGCTTCATCTCGTTTGAGGAAGGCATGCTGAACTGTTGGAATGGCCGTCATAATCATGCGGCGAATCCGCTCCCCATTAAAATCTGGGTCTGTAAAAACAATGACCCCATGACGCTGGTGCAGGCGCTGAATCCGCTCTATATCCTGGTCATTGATGGCAGAACCTCGAGTCTCATAGGTCTCTACATCGAAATAGCGTTTGAGATTGGCCGTATCATCGCGCCCTTCGACCACGATAACTTGGGAAATTTTCTCTTTCATTACTTGCTGTCCAATCCAAAAATTCGTTCTGCATTTGCAGTTGTTACCGCCGCTAGCTCTTCTGCCGTCATCCCACGCAAGTCAGCTATAAAGTCCACTACATAGCGAGTATAGGCTGTTTTATTTTCGCGACCACGCTTGGGTACAGGTGCTAAGTAAGGCGCATCCGTTTCCACCAACATCTTGTCCAAAGGTAACTCTTTAGCTACTTCTTGGATGTCAGTTGCCTTCTTAAAAGTCACCACTCCTGAGAAGGAAATGGTCATGCCAAGCTCAACAAACTTCTCTGCCCATTCAAGAGTTCCTGAGAAAGAATGCATGATCCCACCTCGAGGACCAACGCCCTCGCTCTTAATAATCTCATAGGTATCTTCCAGCGCATCACGGGTGTGGACCACAAAAGGCAAATCCAAGTCCTTAGATAACTGAATCTGACGGCGAAAAACCTGCTCCTGCACCTCTTTGGGCGCTGTCATCCAATGGTAGTCCAATCCAATCTCACCCAAGGCAACTATCTTTGGATGCTTGAGCTTGTCAAGCAAGTAGGCTTCAATCTCCTCTGTGTAAGTCCCTGCTTCTGTCGGATGCCAACCGATAGTCGCATAGAGCTGGTCATACTCATCCACCAACTCCAAAGCACGCTCAATCGTCAGTTTATCAAAACCAACAATATTCATCTGTGTCACACCCATCTCAGCAGCCAAGGCAATTTCTTCTGCCTCACGACCTGCAAATTCTTCTACATTCAAGTGTGTATGTGTATCAAAAATCATCTCTTCTAACCTCGTTTTCTATCTTCTATTATACCAAAAAAGAGGGGCTCTATAATATTTGTA
>NZ_VMLG01000029.1:0-14170 GCF_013276565.1 Streptococcus sp. 53 | reverse complement strand
ACTGTTGAAACACCAGCTCGTTTAACACCGGCAATAGTATTAGATCAAGATCCAAATACAGGAGATGTAACAGTAACACCTAAGAAACCAGATGGAACAACATATCCACCAGGAACTACGGTAGAAATTCCAGGTAAGAATGGCACACCGATTGTGGTAACAACAGGACCAGATGGAAAAGTAATTATTCCGAATAAAGACTTACCAGATGGGGAAATTCCAGGAACAGGTAAAATTACACCGCCAGGAAAACCTTCTGTTGAAGTAAACGTAAAAACACCTAAGAAATTAGATCCAAATGCACCTCAAACAGAACAACCAGGTGAAATTGAAATTACAAGAAAACCAAATGGAGATGCAGTAGTAACGCCTAAGAAACCAGATGGAACAACATACCCACCTGGAACGAAAGTAGTTATCCCAGGTGATAATAATACTCCAATCGAAGTTATTATCGGAGATAATGGATCAGGTGAAGTGCCAAATGATAAACTTCCAAAAGGAAATTTACCAGGAAAAGGTATCGTAACAGAACCGAATAAGAGACCATCTAATCCAGTTGATGTGACAACGCCAGCCCGTAAGACCCCAACAATAGAGTTACAACAAGATCCAGATACAGGGGAAGTAACAGTAACGCCTAAGAAACCAGATGGGTCAACATACCCACCAGGAACTACGGTAGAAATTCCAGGTAAGAATGGAAATACAATCACTGTAATAATTGGACAAGACGGTAAAGGTAAAGTACCAAACAGTGAATTACCAGACGGTAAAGTTCCAGGTACAGGTAAGATTACAGAACCAGGTCAATCAGCTGTAGAAGTTCCAGTAGAAACTCCAGCTAAGGTAACACCAGCAACACCAACAGATACAATTCCAGTTGCACCAGTGACACCTGATACGCCAGTCACACCAAATACTAATGGAGGTTCTGGTCAAGATACACCTGCACCAACAAGTCCAATTCCAGATGCAGTTACTCCGAATGCAAATCATGAAGATACTACAGATGCTAGTGATAATGGAGCTAAGTCAAATGATTCTCAAAATGTATTACCAAATACAGGAACAGAATCAAATGCGACTCTTGCATCTCTAGGACTTCTTGGTATGCTAGGTGGTCTCGGACTTGCTCTTGGAAAGAAAAAAGAAGACTAAAAAATTAGTCAAATGAACATTCATTCTTTTGTGTTTTAACAACGAACTAGATTGATTCTGATAGTTGTGTTATCCATAAAATACAAAGAATGATTAGATAAAGAAAGCGAACAATGCTAGGATTTTGTTAAAGGGAATTCTAAGTATTGTTCGCTTTTTGTGGTATAATAATTACTATGCAGAAAAAACCAACGTCAGCCTATGTGCACATCCCATTTTGTACCCAGATTTGTTATTATTGTGATTTTTCAAAAGTTTTCATCAAGAATCAGCCAGTCGACAGCTATTTGGAACATCTGTTAGAAGAGTTTCAATCTTATGATATTCAAAAGTTGCGGACCCTCTACATCGGTGGTGGGACACCAACAGCTTTGTCAGCTCCGCAACTGGAGGTATTGCTGGATGGCTTGACTAAAAACTTGGACTTGTCTGTCTTGGATGAGTTGACCATTGAAGCCAATCCAGGCGACTTGGACGCGGATAAGATTGCTGTTTTGAAGAACTCGGCTGTCAATCGTGTTTCGCTAGGCGTGCAGACCTTTGATGACAAGATGCTGAAAAAGATTGGGCGCAGTCATTTGGAGAAGGATATTTATGAAAATATCGACCGTTTGAAACTGGCTGGTTTTGACAATATCTCCATTGATTTGATTTATGCGCTGCCTGGTCAGACCATGGATCAAGTCAAGGAAAATGTGGCTAAGGCAATTGGACTGGATATTCCCCATATGAGTCTGTATAGCTTGATTTTAGAAAATCATACGGTCTTTATGAACCGAATGCGACGAGGGAAATTGCCTCTGCCTAAGGAGGAACTGGAAGCTGAGATGTTTGAGTATATCATCGCAGAGCTGGAGCGAGCTGGTTTTGAGCATTATGAGATTTCTAATTTCTCCAAGCCTGGTTTTGAAAGTCGCCACAATCTCATGTACTGGGACAATGCTGAATACTATGGCATCGGTGCTGGAGCATCTGGTTATGTCAATGGTGTTCGCTATAAAAATCATGGCCCGATTCGCCATTATCTCAGTGCAGTTGAGGAAGGCAATGCTCGTATCACAGAAGAGCACCTGAGTCAAAAAGAGCAAATGGAAGAAGAAATGTTCCTGGGACTCCGCAAGAAATCAGGAGTCTCCATGGTGCGATTTGAGGAAAAATTTGGACGGTCTTTCGATGGACTTTATGGAGAAATTGTCAAGGACTTGGTTCAACAAGGTCTCATGCAAATAGAGGGTGACCGAGTTCGCATGACAAAAAGAGGTCTCTTTTTAGGAGACACCGTAGCAGAACGATTTATTTTGGAGTAGGATGATGGGCTTAACTTATCAAATGAACATGAAAATTCCTTTTGATATGGCTGATATGAACGGTCATATCAAGCTTCCAGATGTGATTTTGCTGTCCCTGCAAGTTTCAGGGATGCAGTCGATTGAACTGGGTGTTAGTGATAAGGTCATTTTGGAAAACTATAATCTGGTCTGGATTATCACAGATTATGATATTGAGGTGGCTCGTTTGCCTCGTTTTGGGGAAGGAATTACCATCGAAACCGAAGCCCTGAGCTACAATCGACTCTTTTGCTACCGTCGCTTTACCATTTATGATGAAGCAGGTCAGGAGCTCATCCACATGATGGCGACCTTTGTTCTCATGGATCGAGACAGTCGAAAAGTCCATGCTGTCGAACCTGAGATTGTAGCTCCGTACCAGTCTGATTTTGATAAAAAACTTATCCGTGGGCCAAAGTATGAGCCTTTGGAAGAGCCAGTCAGCAAGGATTACCATGTCCGTTTTTACGACTTGGATATGAATGGCCATGTCAATAACAGTAAATACTTGGACTGGATTTTTGAGGTCATGGGAGCTGATTTTTTGACCCACTATATTCCCAAGAAAATCAACCTCAAGTATGTCAAGGAAGTTCGACCAGGTGGGTTTATTACATCGGCTGTTGAACGGACTGGATTGGAAAGCAAGCATGAAATTACAAGCGACGGTGCTACTAATGCCCAAGCTATCATCACTTGGCAAGAAATGAAGAAGGATTAGGGAGAAATAGATGAAATATAAAGGCTATTTAATTGATTTAGACGGTACTATTTACAAGGGAAAAGACCGAATCCCGGCTGGAGAGGCTTTTGTCCATGAATTGCAAAAGCTAGACATCCCCTATCTCTTTGTAACAAACAATACAACCCGTACTCCTGAGAGTGTTCAAGAGATGTTGGCTCAGAATTTTAATATCGATACGCCCCTATCGACTGTCTACACAGCGACTTTGGCAACCATCGACTATATGAATGACTTGGGTCTTGAAAAGACCGTCTATGTTATTGGAGAATCAGGGCTCAAGGAAGCCATCAAGGCGGCTGGTTATGTAGAAGACAAGAAAAATCCTG
This sequence comes from Streptococcus sp. 53, assembly GCF_013276565.1. Classification (GTDB taxonomy): domain Bacteria; phylum Bacillota; class Bacilli; order Lactobacillales; family Streptococcaceae; genus Streptococcus. The sequence continues at coordinate 10,610 of NZ_VMLG01000029.1, read as the reverse complement.
CCTATGTAGTAGTAGGCCTGGATTGGCAAGTCGACTATGAAAAATTTGCCACAGCAACTCTAGCTATCCAAAAGGGTGCTCACTTTATCGGAACCAATCCTGATCTCAACATCCCTACAGAACGCGGTCTTTTGCCAGGGGCTGGTTCACTAATTACACTTCTTGAAGTAGCAACACGAGTGAAGCCTATTTATATCGGAAAACCAAATGCTATCATTATGGACAAGGCGGTTGAGCACTTAGGTTTGCAACGTGAAGAGTTGATCATGGTTGGGGACAATTATCTGACTGATATTCGGGCTGGGATTGACAATGGCATTCCAACGCTCTTGGTGACGACAGGTTTTACCAAGGCAGAAGAAGTGGCAGACCTGCCAATCGCACCGACTCATGTAGTTTCTAGCCTTGCGGAGTGGGATTTTGATGAAAACTAAACTGATCTTTTGGAGTTCTATGCTCTTTCTCCTCTCCCTCTCAATCCTTTTGACTATTTATTTGGCTTGGATTTTTTATCCGCTGGAAATTCAGTGGCTGAACTTGACGGATCGAGTTTATCTAAAACCCGAAACCATTCAATATAACTTTCATATCTTGATGGATTACCTGACCAATCCATTTAGCCAAGTCTTAGAGATGCCAGATTTTCGTTCGTCAGCAGCTGGTCTGCACCACTTTGCGGTTGTGAAGAATCTCTTTCATCTAGTTCAGTTTATTGCCCTTGTGACACTACCAAGCTTCTATTTCTTTGTCAAAGGGATTGTGAAAAAGGGCTTCTTGTCTCTATTTAGTAAGGGGCTTCTGACCCTAGTAGTCTTGCCTTTGCTGATTGGTCTTGGGGGAATTTTGATTGGTTTTGACCAATTCTTTACTCTTTTCCATCAAATTCTCTTTGTGGGAGATGATACCTGGCTTTTTGACCCAGGCAAGGATCCAGTGATTCTGATTTTGCCAGAGACCTTTTTCCTTCATGCCTTCCTCCTCTTTTTTGCCCTCTATGAAAGCTTCTTTGGCTATCTGTGTCTGAAAAGTCGTAGGAAGTGAATTGAAAGCTGTTTTTAATTTGTATATATAAAATTGTATGTCGTTTGAAACCATCGTTAAGAATGAATTAATCAAATCGAATTGTGTCAATCGTTCGCGAACAGTCTATTAAATTTTAGAAATAAGTTTATAAAAGGAGGTCTGAGCCTCCTTTTTGTTGTATAATAAAAGAGAGAGGAAAAAAGGATGAAAGTGATTGATCAAGCATTATTAGAAAAAGTCATTATTGAACGTTCTCGTACCAGTCATAAAGGAGACTACGGTCGTCTGCTGTTGCTGGGTGGGACTTATCCTTATGGTGGTGCTATCATCATGGCTGCTTTGGCAGCTGTTAAAAGCGGTGCAGGATTGGTGACCGTTGGAACGGACAGGGAAAATATTCCAGCTCTGCACAGCCATTTACCTGAGACTATGGGCTTTTCTCTTCAAGACCAGCAGTTGTTAAAAGAGCAATTGGAGAAGGCAGAAGTTGTCTTGCTGGGGCCTGGTTTACGAGACGATGCTTTTGGAGACAATCTAGTAAAACCGGTCTTTGCTAGCTCAAAAAAGAATCAGATTTTGATTGTAGACGGAGGTGCTTTGACTATTCTTGCCAGAACAAGATTGTCATTTCCTTCCAGTCAGCTTATCCTAACTCCCCACCAAAAGGAGTGGGAAAAACTGTCTGGAATTACGATTGAAAAGCAAAACGAAGCTACAACAGCTAGTGCCCTGACTTCTTTCCCTCAAGGAACAATTTTGGTAGAGAAAGGTCCAGCTACTCGTATTTGGCAAGCTGGCCAATCTGATTATTACCAGTTACAGGTTGGCGGTTCCTATCAGGCGACTGGGGGAATGGGAGATACTCTGGCTGGGATGATTGCAGGATTTGCAGGCCAATTTCGACAGGCCAGTCTCTACGAGCGTGTAACCGTAGCAACTCATCTTCATTCAGCCATAGCCCAAGAATTAGCTCAAGAGCAGTATGTGGTTTTGCCAACGGAGATTAGTAATTGTCTTCCTAAAATAATGAAAAAAATATCTCAAAAATACTGGGATAAAATTCAATTTTAGGAGAAAACGAAGTAAATATTACCACAATAAAACGCATAATATCAAGTTTTTAGTACCTGATACCATGCGTTTTTGACTTTAACATTTTCTTTCTCTGTCTCTATTTTGAAGCAAGTTATTGCCCAGTATGTTTTATAATTTCTCGTTAACAAATCGGACAAACTGATTCCACCAAACTTTTAAGAAGAAAGCTTTTTCAATTTTCTTGTCTGCAACCATTTCGAAACTAGGGCGCTCTGTGGTGATGTAACCTTGACCAATCAAGTCCTTGTCTTCATAAGTCAAATGGCCAACCACTGTTCCAGCTTCAAGTGGTGCTGGGATTGCTTTGGAATCAGGTGTGAATTGAACAGATTGGGAAGATTGATTCCCAATACGCTCAATTAGATAGATATCCTCTGGGGCCACTGCAGTGACCGTATCTTCTTTTCCATCTTGTACAGGGGCTTTGCTATCTTGATAGGCATCGCCTTGCTGAACGATTTTGCGAAGTGTAAATGTAGAAGAAATATAATCCATTAGTGAAGATGTAGCTGTAAAACGAGCGTAAGGATTATTGTCTTGATGGTCTGCATTTAAAACAACTGTGATGACTCTCATGCCTTTTTCGACAGTAGTACCAACAAAAGACTCTCCAGCCTTATCTGTTGTTCCTGTTTTCAGTCCATCAAAACCACCACGGTAAGCAGGCATACCTTCTAACATGTAGTTGGTTGAAGTAATTGTCATTCCAGCAAAAGTAGAAGAAGGTTTTTTGGTGATTTCCAAGACTTGTGGGTATTTTTTGATGAGGTTGCGGGCAACGATAGCGACATCATAAGCACTGAGCTTATTTTCATCATCTTTATTAGATCCTGGGTAAATATTATCTCCTAGAGTCTCGTTGTTCAGACCAGTTGTATTGACAACCGTGGCATCTTTGATTCCCCATTCCAGGAGTTTGGCCCGCATCATATCAACGAAGTCTTTCTCTGAGCCAGCAATTTTCTCAGCTAGAGCAATAGCGGCGCTGTTGGCACTAGATACCAGAGTTGCTTCAAGTAACTCTTCGACAGTATAATTACGGGCCTCCATAGGAACATTACTGGCTTCAGAATTTGTCGTCAATTGATAAGGATAATCAGAGATATCTACTGGGGTGGATAGTGTGATACTTCCATTTTCGAGTGCTTCATAGACCAGGTAAACGGTAAGCAGTTTTGTTATAGAAGCAATTTCGACAGGTTGCGTTGCATCCTTCTCATAGAGAATTTTACCAGTATTTGCCTCAACAGCAATCGCATGTTTAGCGGCAATGGTAAAATCTTGAGCAACAGCAGTAGAAGCACCTCCTAAAAGGGAGACAGTTAATAAAGTTAAAAATATTTTTTTCATAGTAGTCTTATTCTATCATAAAGAAAAAAAATATTCTTGCTTTAATAATTCATCCGTTAAGCTTTTTGAAAATATGGTAAAATAGAGTGAGGGAGGTAACTCATGTTTCGTAGAAATAAATTATTTTTTTGGACCACAGAAATTTTACTCTTAACCATCATCTTTTACCTATGGAGACAGATGGGATCTTTGATTAACCCTTTTGTTAGCGTGCTTAATACAATTATGATTCCATTTTTATTAGGGGGCTTTCTTTATTATTTGACAAACCCTATTGTTACTTTCTTAAATAAAGTCTGTAAACTCAATCGTTTGCTTGGTATTTTAATTACCTTGTGTGCTTTGGTCTGGGGAATGGTCATAGGTGTTGTCTATCTCTTACCTATTTTGATTAATCAGTTATCTAGTTTGATTATATCTAGTCAAACTATTTATAGTCGAGTACAAGACTTAATCATAGACTTATCTAATTATCCTGCGCTCCAGAATTTGGATGTAGAAGCTACAATTCAGCAACTAAACTTATCCTATGTTGATATTCTTCAAAATATCCTAAATAGCGTATCAAATAGTGTGGGGAGCGTCTTGTCAGCTCTTATCAGTACTGTTTTGATTTTGATTATGACTCCAGTTTTTTTGGTTTATTTCTTATTAGATGGACATAAATTCTTGCCCATGCTTGAAAGAACAATTCTAAAGAGGGATCGCTTGCATATTGCAGGTCTTTTAAAGAATTTGAATGCGACGATTGCTCGCTATATTAGTGGAGTTTCGATTGACGCAATCATTATAGGTTGTTTGGCTTATATTGGCTATAGTATTATTGGTTTAAAATATGCTTTAGTTTTTGCTATTTTTTCTGGTGTAGCCAATTTAATTCCTTATGTGGGGCCAAGTATTGGTTTGATTCCTATGATCATCGCAAATATATTCACTGATCCCCATAGAATGCTGATTGCAGTGATTTATATGCTTTTTGTTCAGCAGGTAGATGGTAATATCTTATATCCTCGAATCGTAGGAAGTGTTATGAAGGTTCATCCAATCACGATTTTGGTTTTACTTTTGTTGTCAAGCAATATCTATGGTGTAGTTGGAATGATTGTCGCAGTGCCAACCTATTCTATCTTAAAAGAAATTTCTAAGTTCTTATCTCGTTTGTATGAAAATCATAAAATAATGAAAGAACGAGAAAGAGAATTAGCTAAGTAAAAGTCAGGAGAACCCTGATTTTTCTTTTTCTTTAGGGAAGTAATAGGAGTAGAAGTGCCGTTTAGAATAGTAGATTAAGAATAATTCACAAAAACGTTGTAAAACACTTGCAATTTAGCTGAAATTTGATAAAATAGTAAGGAAAGTTAGACTGTATTGCCTACTGTCTATCTATAAAATATATTTTATTGGAGGCTTTTACTCAAATGGCAAAAGAAAAATACGATCGTAGTAAACCACACGTGAACATTGGTACTATTGGACACGTTGACCACGGTAAAACTACCCTAACTGCAGCTATCACAACTGTTTTGGCACGTCGCTTGCCTTCATCAGTTAACCAACCTAAAGACTATGCGTCTATCGATGCTGCTCCAGAAGAACGCGAACGCGGTATCACTATCAACACTGCGCACGTTGAGTACGAAACTGAAAAACGTCACTACGCTCACATCGACGCTCCAGGACACGCGGACTACGTTAAAAACATGATCACTGGTGCCGCTCAAATGGACGGTGCTATCCTTGTAGTAGCTTCAACTGACGGACCAATGCCACAAACTCGTGAGCACATCCTTCTTTCACGTCAGGTTGGTGTTAAACACCTTATCGTCTTCATGAACAAAGTTGACTTGGTTGACGACGAAGAATTGCTTGAATTGGTTGAAATGGAAATCCGTGACCTATTGTCAGAATACGACTTCCCAGGTGACGATCTTCCAGTTATCCAAGGTTCAGCACTTAAAGCTCTTGAAGGTGACTCTAAATACGAAGACATCGTTATGGAATTGATGAACACAGTTGATGAGTACATCCCAGAACCAGAACGTGACACTGACAAGCCATTGCTTCTTCCAGTCGAAGACGTATTCTCAATCACTGGACGTGGTACAGTTGCTTCAGGACGTATCGACCGTGGTATCGTTAAAGTCAACGACGAAATCGAAATCGTTGGTATCAAAGAAGAAACTCAAAAAGCAGTTGTTACTGGTGTTGAAATGTTCCGTAAACAACTTGACGAAGGTCTTGCCGGAGATAACGTAGGTGTCCTTCTTCGTGGTGTTCAACGTGACGAAATCGAACGTGGACAAGTTATCGCTAAACCAGGTTCAATCAACCCACACACTAAATTCAAAGGTGAAGTCTACATCCTTACTAAAGAAGAAGGTGGACGTCACACTCCATTCTTCAACAACTACCGTCCACAATTCTACTTCCGTACTACTGACGTTACAGGTTCAATTGAACTTCCAGCAGGTACTGAAATGGTAATGCCTGGTGATAACGTGACAATCGACGTTGAGTTGATCCACCCAATCGCCGTAGAACAAGGTACTACATTCTCTATCCGTGAGGGTGGACGTACTGTTGGTTCAGGTATGGTTACAGAAATCGAAGCTTAATTCGATTTAGTTCCCAGAAGAACAATTATTTAAGTCAGACACTAAAAGAATCTTGCTTTGCAAGGTTCTTTTTTTCGAATATTGAACTAATACTCAATGAAAATCAAAGAGCAAACTAGGAAACTAGCTGCAGGCTGCTCAAAACAGTGTTTTGAGCAGCCTGCAGCTAGAACTGACGAAGTCAGCTCAAAACATGTTTTTGAGGTTGTAGATAAGACTGACGAAGTCAGTAACCATACATACGACAAGGCGAAGCTGACGCGGTTTGAAGGAGATTTTCGAAGAGTATAAAATTGAATTGCTTACAGAAAAAGCTCCATACACCGGATGTGCATAGAGCAATGGGGATTATTTGATATAGAGTTCTTGGTTTTTCAAGACAATTTCACGAACCGTAGCAAATTTCTTGAGTTTTTTAAGTTCTTCTGGATGAGTGACGAGAGTGATAACATAACCTTCCTTGCCCATACGGCCAGTACGGCCAGCACGGTGTGTGTAGGTTTCGCTATCTCTAGGAACATCAAAGTTTACGACACATTCTAGGCTATCGATATCAATTCCACGAGCCAAAAGGTCTGTTGCAAGGAGTAGGGTTAGTTGCTTGTCTTTAAACTTTTCTAAGATGACTTTTCTAAATTTGACATTGACATCACTAGCGAGGGAAACAGCCAAGATATCCCGATACTGTAGTTTTTCTTCTGCACTTCCAAGGTCTGATAGGCTGTTAAAGAAGACAAGACCTCGGAAATCCTCTACATGAGACAGTTTTCGTAGCATATCCACACGATGGCGTTGCTCCACCTGCATATAGAAATGTTGGATGTTGTCCAATTTTTGGTCAGAAAGATCAATGGTACGTGTATTCGGCACAATCTTTTCTTGGTCAAACTTGGTCGTAGCACTCATGTAGATGAGTTGGTGGTCACGAGGTGCGTAGTGAGTTATTTTCTCGACAAAGTGTATCTGAGAATCATCAAGCAATTGGTCAAATTCATCCAGGATGATGGTTTCCACATTCATCATCTTGATTTTTTTCAGTTTAATGAGTTCAAAGATACGGCCAGGAGTACCGATTAGAATTTCTGGTCCTTTTTTGAGGCGTTCAATCTGGCGTTTCTGACTCGAACCTGATAAGAAGAGTTGGGCAGTTAAGCCGATAGTTTCAGCCCACGTTTTACATACATCAAAAATCTGTCCAGCAAGCTCTGTATTTGGTGCTAGAATCAAGAGTTGCTGCGCTTTTTTCTTTTGTAGTCTGAGAAGACTTGGTAGGAGGTAAGCTAGGGTCTTACCGGTTCCTGTTGGGCTCACTCCTAGAAGGTTTTCTCCTGCAAGAATGGGCTCAAATAGTTGAGTTTGAATGGGGGTGAATTCTTGGAAACCGAGTTGGTCACTCAGTTCTTGCCATTCAGTCGGTAGTTTGGTTTTCATTTTTCTGCCTCAAATCTAATGCCAGCAGTCTGGCGCATGGTATATAGTAGCTCATGAACAGAGCCTGCATCATCCAGCCAGTTCTGGTAGAGTGTCTGGTCTGGTTGCTGAATCATCTGTGCAAATGCAGCGACTTCCTCAGTCATCGTATGAGGAGCCTGTTGGATAGGGAGTTGGACTTGATTGCCTTGATGGTCGGTAAAAATAGCTGAGCGGATATGCTCGATGGTGTTGAGGGTCAAGGTTCCGTCTGTCGTATAAATCTCGCAAGGAAGATTGGAAGTGATGTTTTTTCCAGCCTTGATATGAACTTGATAGTCAGTGTAGAAGAGGATTCCATCTCCATTTAGGTCAATGCTATTGTTAAGCTGTTGAGCTTGATAGGTCGCGTCATTAGCTTTTCCAAAAAGACGAACAGCAGCATAGAGAGGATAAATTCCCAAATCCATAAGAGCTCCACCAGCAAAACGCTCTGAAAAGACATTGGGCGTATGCCCAGCTAACAAATCAGGCATTTTGGAAGAATACTTGGCATAGTTGAAATCTGCTCCCAAAATCTGTTTGTCTGCTAAAAAGTTTTTGATGATAGTGAAAGCTTTTTCATGGTAATTCCGAGCTGCTTCAAAGATAAAACAGTGATTTGTTTCAGCTGTTTGAACCAAATCCAGCCAGTCTTGTGGCTGAGTGACGGCTGGCTTTTCAAGAATGACATGTTTACCAGCAGACAAGGCAGCTTGTGCCTGAGCAAAATGCAAGGAGTTTGGGCTAGCAATATAGACCAAATCAAAGGAGCTCTTGAAGAAGTCTTCTAATTGATCAAATAGTTGGATATTCTGATAGCGAGAAGCAAAGGTTGCCGCAGTTTCTAGTTTTCTAGAATAGACTGCGACCAGCTTGTATTCTCCACTGGAATGGGCTGCTTCTATGAAGTGATGGCTGATAGCGCCTGTTCCGATGACACCTAATTTTAGCATAAATACTCCTTTTACAATTTTAAATCCTTCTTTCATTATAACATAGATAGACGGGACTATCCAACAGAGGGTAAAAAATTTCAAATAAGCTACTAGGTCTTTTCCAAAGAAAGTGGTACAATAATGAAATGAGTAAATGAAATGGGAGGAAAAATGAGATTATTACCTATAAGAAAAATATCACGTCAGTCTAAGAGGCTAGCGCTTTTTTTGACTTTTTGTGCAGGATATGTAGACGCCTATACTTTTATTGTGCGAGGGAATACTCTTGTAGCTGGACAAACTGGGAATGTCGTCTTTCTATCAGTGGGGCTCATTCAACACAATGTTTCAGATGCTAGTGCCAAAGTAATGACCTTACTAGCTTTTATGATGGGAGTCTTTTTATTAACTGTTTATAAGGAAAAATTGAGAGTTGTGAAAAAACCAATTTTGTCATTGATTCCTTTGGCAATCTTATCAATCATTATTGGTTTTGTGCCGCAAACTGTGGATAATATCTATCTAGTGCCACCCTTGGCCTTCTGTATGGGACTGGTGACAACTGCTTTTGGAGAAGTGTCGGGTATTGCTTACAATAATGCCTTTATGACAGGGAATATCAAACGGACCATGCTGGCTTTTGGAGATTATTTCCGAACCAAGCACACTCCTTTTTTGCGTGAAGGTTTCATATTTGTTAGCTTGCTTAGCAGTTTTGTCCTTGGCGTTGTCTTTTCAGCTTATTTGACGATTTTCTATCATGAAAAGACCATTCTTGGTGTTCCTATTATGATGAGTATTTTTTACCTCAGTATGCTTTTTGCCTCGTGGCAGAAAAAAGTAAAAGAAAAAGCTTCATTTTAGGTGTTATTACTTGTAAGAAAATAGGAGATATGCTATACTTGAAGAGTTGACTATGCACGTTCCTGTGCAACCGCACGAACATCGTTGCTTGATTATTCAAGTTTAAGTGGTTTGTCCCACGATGCTAGGCGAGTCTTCACAAAAAAATCGGGGAAACCCATAAAAATCATAGGAGGTGCATAATGAGCACATACGCAATTATCAAAACTGGCGGAAAACAAGTTAAAGTTGAAGTTGGTCAAGCAGTTTACGTTGAAAAATTGAACGTTGAAGCTGGTCAAGAAGTTACTTTTAACGAAGTTGTTCTTGTTGGTGGTGAAAACACTGTTGTCGGAACTCCACTTGTTGCTGGAGCTACTGTAGTTGGAACTGTTGAAAAACAAGGAAAACAAAAGAAAGTTGTTACTTACAAGTACAAACCTAAAAAAGGTAGTCACCGTAAACAAGGTCACCGTCAACCATATACTAAAGTTGTCATCAACGCAATTAACGCTTAATTTTAAGGAGAACACATGATACAAGCAGTCTTTGAGAGAGCCGAAGATGGCGAGCTGAGGAGTGCGGAAATTACTGGACACGCCGAGAGTGGCGAATACGGCTTTGATGTCGTGTGTGCATCGGTTTCTACGCTTGCCATTAACTTTATCAATTCCATTGAAAAATTTGCAGGCTATGAACCAATCCTAGAATTAAACGAAGATGAAGGTGGCTATCTGATGGTTGAAATTCCAAAAGATCTTCCTTCACACCAGAGAGAAATGACCCAGTTATTCTTTGAATCATTTTTCTTAGGTATGGCAAACTTATCGGAGAACTCTTCTGAGTTCGTCCAAACCAGAGTTATCACAGAAAACTAACACGGAGGAAAACATTATGTTAAAAATGACTCTTAACAACTTACAACTTTTCGCCCACAAAAAAGGTGGAGGTTCTACATCAAACGGACGTGATTCACAAGCTAAACGTCTTGGAGCTAAAGCAGCTGACGGACAAACTGTAACAGGTGGATCAATCCTTTACCGTCAACGTGGTACACACATCTACCCAGGTGTAAACGTTGGACGTGGTGGAGACGATACTTTGTTCGCTAAAGTTGAAGGTGTAGTACGCTTTGAACGTAAAGGACGCGATAAAAAACAAGTTTCTGTTTATCCAATCGCAAAATAATGCCTAAAAACGGCTTGAAATAAGGCTTTCCGAGTTTTCGGAGAGCCTGTTTTTTTGTTTTGATACCCACGCTGATACCCATATTTTAAAAGGCTCTTTGTCAACTGTA